>JAYTUQ010000440.1:0-46592 GCA_043744455.1 Saprospiraceae bacterium
CTACTTTTAGATGAAGGAGATTTATCATTTGTTCATATAGCTCTTTTTCCATTTTACAAAATTACCGCTAAAATTGTCAAAGAGCCAAAAAATTTAACAAAATTGATTTTAAATGGACATCAACTAACAAGTTTGCCTATTGAGATTGGTCAGCTAATGAATTTGTCAGAATTAAATTTAGACAATAACCGATTATCTTCTTTACCTAATGAAATAGGGCAGCTTAAAAACTTGACAAAATTGAGCCTATATGGTAATCAACTGACAGCCTTACCTGTTGAAATAGGGCAGCTTAAAAACTTGACAAAATTGAGCCTATATGGTAATCAACTGACAGTCTTACCTGTTGAAATAGGACAGCTTAGGAATTTGGCAGAATTGAATTTGAGAAATAATAAACTACTATATTTGCCTAATGAAATTGGACAACTTGACAATTTGAAAAATTTGTTATTGTGTGAAAATCAATTAGTTAGTTTACCACGGGAGATTGGAAAACTTACAAAATTGACGAATTTGAGTTTGTCCGAAAATAAGCTGAACAGCTTACCCTCCGAAATTGGGCAGCTTATTAATTTAACATCGTTATACTTGGAAAATAATCAACTGATTGAGTTACCAATTGAAATTGGACAACTTGCAAATTTGATAATTTTAAATTTGAAAAACAATGAATTGAATAGTTTACCTATTGAAATGAAGCAACTTATGAATTTGGAAGAAATGTACTTATCTTATAATCAATTGATTAGCTTATCATTTCCCTTTCCAGCTAAAAATTTGGTTATATCCACTGGTCCTATTTTCTGAATTTCTAATAAATAGATTAGATTTGTTTTTTGAAATCTGACAAGACGGAAATCAGGAAGAATAAAGTTTGACTAAACTTAATATATATCGGTTAAAAATTTGATTAAATTTGCTTTATTTTTTTAAAAATTATAAATTAACGATGGGAATATTTAAGAAAAAATACCTCGCAAACTATCATCCTTTTGCGCCTGGTTATAACCATGAAACAATTATGCAGCGTTATGGTGGAACTTATTCTGTTATTGATATAACTATAAAAAATCCTGACGGAATCATTTTAGAAAATTGGAATATCCGTACTTGTGATGTTGTGTATGAATGTGAGAGATGTTACGCTAAGGGTGGAATAGAGATTGATAATATAATTCATTTAGCGGAACGTAATAATTGTCAACTGAATGATAAGTTTGTATTTTGTGATAATGAGAAATGTAATAATAGATGGAATATAGATGTTCGTCTTGTGATAAAAGATTAACCTACTTTTTGATTTGAAACAACAAAACCACCCCCTAAGTAAAAACTCAAAAAAAGCCTTGTAAACCAACCGTTTACAAGGCTTTTCCTTTAACAAAACACGCTACAAAGAAACTGTTTTAAGCCGCGACAGACATACGCGAAAGATATTGTTACAAAAGCCAACCACATTGGTCAACGCATTGTTAGTCTTATAAATCAATAAAGTCATCAAAACCTTTTTTATTATCTTCTCGCAACAATGCAGAGAAGATAATATTGGTGTCAACAATGACTTTCATGCTGCATCAATTTTCGCCATGATACGGCTTTTGTTTTCAATCCACCATTGTTCTTTGATGTCTTCCGACAATTGCCACGCCTTTTTTTCGGTCAATTCACTGTCTTTGACCAATTCATAGAATTTCAGTAAATCCATGATTTTTTTAATTTCTGTATCAGAAATCAATGCTTTTGGAATCGTTAGAATCCAATTTTGCTCTTTGCTTATAATCGTTCCCATTGTGACAATTTTTAAATTATTATTTTACAAAAATAGCTTTTTTTTGAATCGTCACCTAATTCTCATCATAAATAAAACGACCCCCTCAGTATAAACCCCAAAAAAGCCTTGTAAACCAACCATTTACAAGGCTTTTTCTTTAACAAAAGACCCTACAAAGAAACTGCTTTAAGCCGCAACAGAATTTAGAAAATGGAATGAATAAATTGTTGACGATGCTGTGTGCCTCAAAATAACCCACCTTTAAGCCGGTATATGTAGAACTATTTCAGGCATAAATCGAAAGTCTTTTAAATTGTAGGTATAAATCGGAATTTGATGGACAATAGAAGTTGCGCCAATAATGGCATCAGGAATGAGGAGACCATGAGAAAGACGAAATGACTGAATTAATTCAATCGCTTTTTTAGAAATCAAGTTATCGAATTGAACAACATCAAAGTATTGGATTTTCTTTTTCATTTGAGCAAGTTCATTTTTGTTGCCCATGCCTTGATACAATTCCATAACAGTGACGGCAGAAAGGAGAATATTCGCATAACCCATGTTATTCAAATCTCGAATGGTGTCGGGGTTTCCATTAAAAGCGTTAATCAGTATGTTCGTATCGCATAAAACCATCTTTGGCTTTGTTTAGAGTTATAGAATTTCGGTACGCTTCCATGCTTTATCACGAATGGTTTCAATTGATTGTGGATTGTCTTTCCACATACCAAACAAATCAGAAGGGTCTAAGGATTTATCGCCCTTTGTGATTGAAATACTCTTTTTGTCCTTCTTTTTAGGTTTCATAGAAAGAGAATCAGTCACGACACGGATGCTATCCAACTTGAGCGTTTGGAAAAAAAGGATAATTTTTTCTAATTCACTTTGAGAAGATACCTCAACAGTTACTTTCATTTTTTAGTATTTTTTACAAAAATAACGTTTTTCTAAATTATCGCCTAATTCTCTTCAAAAATAAAGCGACCCTCCTCAGTAAAACCTCAAAAAAGCCTTGTAACCCAACCATTTACAAGGCTTTTTCTTTAACAAAATACGCGACAAAGCATCGGGTTTAAGCTGTGACAGACATACGCAAAAGATATTGTTCCAAAAGCTCATCCCCGTGCTCAACGAATTGTTGACAGTGCTGTGTATATAGCTCACACCCGAATTATCATTGTGCCTACCCCCCTCAGTATTTCTTGATAAAACCATTAGTTTTTTCTTAAAAAAGTGTATTTTTGTATAAAAACAGACCGACTATGGCAAGAGACAAATATCATTACCACGTTCGAGAAGCATTGATAAAGGATGGCTGGACAATCACAGATGACCCATATTATATCATCTCACCGGGCTTAAACTATCCCGTTGATTTGGGTGCAGAAAAAATCATAGGTGCGATAAAAGAGAACAAAAAGATAGCCGTTGAAATCAAAAGTTTTCTGGCAGATAGTTTGCCCAACGAATTTCACACAGCATTAGGTCAGTATCTAGACTATGAAACAGGCATCGAAGATCAAGAACCCGATAGAGAAATCTATTTAGCAATGCCCGTTGGTGTTTGGCGAAAGATTCAAAAAATACCATTATTGCTGAAAAATTTGAACAAATACACTGTGGATTTACTTATTTATGACATCGAAACAAAAACAATAGTAGAATGGATAAAAAAATAGAAAAATATCAAAACATTATCACAGGTATATTGAAAGACTATGCCGACTCTTTTAATCAAACGCCTAAAAGCATTGAAGCGAAATTAGTTTTTGATTATGAACGCCACTCATTCCAAGTGCTGAATGTCGGTTGGCGCAACGGTGAATATTTCTTTTATATTGTTTTTCATTTAGATATTAAAAACGATAAAGTCTGGATAAATGAAAATCGGACAGATATTATGATTGCACAAATACTGGTTGAACAAGGCATTCCTAAAACGGATATTGTCTTAGGCTTACAATCGCCTGAAATGAGGGTTTTGAGTGGTTATGCTGTGGCGTAATTTTTAACCCCCTCAGTAAAAACCCCAAAAAGCCTTGTAAACCAACCATTTACAAGGCTTTTCCTTTAACAAAATAGGCGACAAAGCATCTGTTTTAAGCCGCAACAGAAATTCGCATAAGTATAGGGCTAAAAGCCCATGCTCTTACTCAACAAAGCCGCTTCACTTTGCAAGGCGGCTTTTCTAATGCTTATAAAAGGTACGGAAAATAATAGGTTTACACGCCTAAAATATTTTTAAACTCATCTAATTTCACGACTTCCAATATTGGAAATTCTATTTGTTTAAAAATATTGAAATGCTTGTCATTTGAAACCAAATAACGCGCACCAGTCGAGATAGAAAGATTGGCAAACTTATTATCATCTGGGTCAGCTTCCACAAAATTATAGTAAAAATAAGGCTCGGTTAATTCAACATTTGAGGAAGAGAGAAGTATGTTAATGACAACTTCGGCAGTTTCGGGAGAGTAGAAATCGGATAGTTTTTCATAGTATTCGGAAATAATTTCATTGCTGATAACCCATGTGAAAGCTTCATCTCGAAACGCAAGATAAAGCCAAAAAGCTGAACTATGCTTGGGTATCGAAGCAATTAAGCAATTAGTATCAATAACTACGCGCATTTTTGGATTGGGTTCTTTGGCTTTCGTTTAATACTGTATCCAAATCAGTTTGTGTGATGCCTTTTTTTGCAATGTCTATTGCCACTTGTTTTTGTAGCTTTGCATCAAGGTAATTGAGCAATAAATCTCTGATTTCCTTGATTTCTTGTTCGGGCATATCTCGATTGAACAACTTCAAGAGCATGAGTTGTATCGCATTGAGCGTGCGGTGCGGTGTCTGATCTTGTTCTAAAACCATGTTTTTATTACTTTAATTTTTACAAAAATAGTGTTTATTTTTTGAAAACAAATAATTAGAAACATAACACTTCTAAAAATATTTAAAAAGTGGTATTTATTTGTGGTTATTGCTACCCCTCAGTATAAACGCAAAAAAGCCTTGTAACCCAACCATTTACAAGGCTTTTCCTTTAACCAAATAGGCGGCACAAAGAAACTGCTTTAAGCCACGACAGAGATACGCATAAGGTATTGCTCTAAAAGCGCATTTAGTTGGGCAATGAATTGTTGAAGATGATGTCTGTATTGCCAAACAGTTAAATCTACCCCTCAGTATTTCTTGATAAAATCATTAGTCTTTTCTCAAAAAAGTGTATTTTTGTAAAAGAAATACGCTTATTACTCAAAACTAAAAGACTAAATGCCACGAAAGGATACGTATCACGAAACAGTAAAAATCGGTTTAGAAAAAGATGGTTGGCGTGTCGTATATGACCCGCTTAGAATTGTAGCAGGAGGTGTCGGTCTTTTCATAGACCTAAGTGCTGAACCCATTATGACGTTTGAACGTGATGACAAAAGAATCGCTATCGAAATAAAGTCCTTTGAAATACAATCTCAAATCACCTCATTTTATGAAGCATTGGGTAAGTATTTGACTTACCGCAAGGCATTGTTCATGAATAAAATGAATCTGGAGTTGTATCTTGCCGTGCCTAAACGAGCTTACGATACCATATTTCAAAAGGAACTTGTGAAAGAACTTGTAAAAGAATATAAAGTGCATATCGTTGTATATAGTTATAAAAATCAAACCATTACATCATGGATAAAACAATAAAATATCAAAAAGCGATTCTCGAATTATTTCAAGACTACGACAAGTTTTGGGGTCATTCAGGTGGATTACAAAACCGTATCATCGCTGATACTGCACAAAATGCTTTCGTAATGATTTCTTTTGGTTGGCAGAATGAAGAGTCTTACACGCATTTATTGTGTTTTCACATTGAAATCATCAATGGTAAAGTTTGGATTCATGAAAACAACACCGAAGCCTTAATTGCTGATGAACTCATCGAAAAAGGCGTAGCTCAAGAAGATATTATTTTGGGTTTTCTTGAATCTGAAGTGACTTATCAACAGTTGGCGGCGGCCTAAGGAAGTCTTTGAAATTATGAAATACCCCTCAGTAAAAACCCGAAAAAGCCTTGTAAACCAACCATTTACAAGGCTTTTTCTTTAACAAAATAGGCGGCACAAAATTCTTTAAGCCCACCAAATCTATGCGGTCGTAAAAACTTAATTACTATTTTTTATAAAACCTTTAAAATCAATGGCTTTATCAAAAGGTTGAGCGATGCGGTCAAAAATAACAGCAATTTCAAGACGTGTGACAGAGCGGTCTGGTTGAAAGTTTTTAAGATTTAATTTTGTATCCCAATTTCGACCCACACCGTCGAGGAATCCTTCGAAAGTCACATCAGGTTTTGTTTCCATCATCGCAAAGGCTAACGCAACGGCTTCCCGAACGCTGACATTGCGATTTGCTTGTTGGGGTGTCATGTCTTTTATATCAAAACCGAAATCGTCGAAAGGCGGTAAAAAGTCTTTATTTTGAATCATAGAATCTGGATAAAACCAGGTTCGATTTGCCAATTTATTGGGTTCACCGATGCCCCTCAGTAAACCAGTTGCCCCTATGCGTTGAATCGTTAGAAAATGAGGATGATTGGGTTTAACGTCGTAATAAGGCATCAAATACGCCCCTTTTTCAAGCAAAACCGATTGAATACGCCTGATAGACATATCACGAGGCGTTGACTTTTCTAAAGCAGACAATGCCGCCAATGTGCCCGCTGCTTGTCCAATCAACAAAACACAAGGCTGCAAACGTGTCGTACCATTCACA
Organism: Saprospiraceae bacterium; assembly: GCA_043744455.1. Lineage (GTDB taxonomy): Bacteria > Bacteroidota > Bacteroidia > Chitinophagales > Saprospiraceae > JAAFJT01. Next base: position 6,539 of record JAYTUQ010000440.1, read on the forward strand.
ATATTTGTAACTGAAATACTCTTTTCAGCGACAATAAAATGGTCAATTTTTTTAGGAATCAACGCACCCAATGGCACATTAAACGATGGAACAGGCGGAAAATTAAGGTTAGGCATGTCATTTTGATATTGGGCATGATGGTGGTCAATCGGATAATCACCTACGGCAATACCTGTACGATACAATTTTTCTTTTTGGTCAAAAGGTTTTAAAATGTGATTGATAGTCATCGTAACCAACCCCTCAGTACGGCGGCTTTCCCGATGATAATCTTGAACAATATCTGTCTTTTTAGCAGCATAACCGACTTCACCTGTTTCAGTAGGGTCGTCTGTGCCGATTCTATACGTCACGCCCACCGCTTTTGCGACATCACCCATTTCCGTCGCATCAATAACGATACGCGCTTGAATGGTCTTTTTACCTTTTTTTGATTTAATTTTTAGTTGCCAATTACCATCTTCCTTCTTTGTATTCTTCGTGGCGACCCCGGGCGTTGACGATTCCTCTAACTTCTTGATTGACATCATTTTAGAATTAAAAGAAACAGTTAAATTCGTTTCTTTTGCCGCCATTTCCTTAAAGATTTGGGCGCCAATATGTGGTTCAAATTGTGTATTCGATACCCAACCCGTTTGCACGTCTTTAGCACCGCCATAATAGTCATACAATTTCTGCCGAAACTCTCCCCACAGCCCCGAAGGCAAATCATGGTTGCCATCTGTTGCCGAAACGCCCGCAGATGTCAACATGCCACCCAACCAAGGCGTTTCTTCTATTATGATTGTTTTTGCGCCCAACCTTGCTGATTGTATGCCTGCCGCAATACCACTTGTGCCACCACCAATGATGCAGACATCGTAGGTTTGTGCTTTAATTGTATTATGAATAAATAAAAGTAAGATAAAGATTAATTTTTTCATAAAGTATTGATTTTCAATGAATATTTAATTCATTTTTGGTGTAAAATTATTGAAGTTTTTCCGTTAATTTGCAAACGATTTAATGTTGAATATTTTGTTTGTATCGCAAAACTAAAATTTAAGCTTAATTATTATCAAAATACAATGGCAATTGACAGAATTTATATTAACAATTTCAAGTCCATTAGGCAATTAAATGATTTGCCTATTCGCTCACTGAATGTTATAATCGGTGCAAATGGTGTAGGTAAATCTAATTTTATTTCTTTTTTTAAATTGTTAAATAGTATTGCAGAAAACAAATTACCCTCTTTCATCGCTGATAGTGGTTATGCCGATAAAGTGCTCCATTTTGGTAAAAAAGGTAATAAAAAGCTAAGTGGTGGCATTATTTTTAAAACAGATGAAGGTATCACTAATAATAGATATGATTTTGTATTGAAACCTGATGCTGCTAATGGTTTATATTTTGAAAAAGAAACAGGTGGTTTTAATATGTATGCCACTGGTTTCAACGAAAATTGGAATTATATGCCTTTAGATTCTGTCGGCGAAAAAAATAGTGGTTTGAAAGAACACACTGCCAGTCGTTTTGAATATTTAAGAAAATATTTTGAACAATTCAAAGTCTTTCATTTTCACGATACGAGTAGTACTGCGCCTTTGAAACAACCCTCAAAATTAAGAGATAACGCTTATTTGAAAGAAGATGGTAGTAATTTAGCAGCGTTTTTATATTGGATAAGTCAAAAACATCCTTCAACTTTCAAGCTTATAGAATTTACCATTCGGTCTATTGCTCCTTTTTTTGATAAGATTAATTTGCAACCCGATAATCTAAATTCAGAATTAATTTTTTTATCCTGGCTTGAAAAAAACTCTGATGAGTATTTTGATGCCAACAATCTTTCAGACGGTTCATTGAGGTTCATTGCTTTAACAACCGTTTTGTTACAGCCAAATCCACCTAAAACAATAATCATTGATGAACCTGAATTGGGGCTTCATCCATCAGCAATCCATAAATTGGCTTCTATGATAAAAATGGCATCGGTCAAATCTCAAATAATTATTTCTACTCAATCTGTTAATCTTGTCGATCAGTTTGAAGCGGAAGATATAATTGTTGTTGACAGAAAAGAAGGGCAATCTGTTTTTAAAAGATTGGATAGAATCGAACTCGAAAATTGGCTTCATGAAGAATATAATATGGGTGAATTGTGGAGTAAAAACGTCATTGGAGGTATGCCATGAATAAAGTATTAAATATAATTGTTGAAGGATCAACCGAGCGAGATTTTGTAACACAGTGTATGTTACCTTATTTTGTTTACAGAAATATCCATAACATCCGTCCAATAGGTATCGAGACAAGCCCCGGTCATAAAGGTGGTGATGTTCGTTATCAAGCACGATTTAAGCCGCTTTTGAAAACTATTTTACGTGGACAAGAAGATATGATAGTCACTTCATTAATTGATTTTTATAAATTACGCAGTGACTTTCCAAAATATGAAGAAGCGCAAAAAACAGTTGATAAGATTCAACGTGTTTCATTTCTCGAACAAGCTTGTTTTGAAGATATTCAAGATGAAAGATTTATACCTTATATACAGTTACACGAGTTTGAAGCTCTTTTGTTTACAAAATGGGATGGTTTCTCTGATTTTCAAATAACAGATGTTAATAAAAGGACAATTCAAAAAGTCATAAATGATTTTCCAAATCCTGAATTGATTAACGATAGACCCGAATTTTCTCCTTCAAATAGGCTTAAATATTTAATCACTCCAAAATATGAAAAACCTTTTCATGGTAATTATATTGCTTTAACAAACGGATTTGATGTAATTATGGAAAAATGTCCGCGATTTAGTCAATGGGTTGAAATGTTAATTCATAGAATGTCTGTTTAAGACTCAATACCCCTCAGTATTTCCATAAAAACTGTTTAGAAAAATGCTTTTCTGAACGGTTTTTTATTTTTTACACAAAAAATCAACTTAAAATATCTTTTGAATCGTAGCTTAGTCCATTCTTTCTAGATTATAATTATCAAAATATTAAACAACAAGAAAACGACAAAATGAAAAGACGCTATTTTTTATCTCAAACGTCTAAAATTGGTGGCGGTTTGGCTTTGATGAACGCTTTACCCGTCAGCAGCATTTTAGGAAAAACGACAAGCATCGCACCCAGCGACAAAATTCGTGTCGGTTTAATCGGATGCAAAGGCATGGGGTTTTCTGATTTGAAATCAATTCTGAAAATGCCTCAAATTGATTGCATCGGTCTCTGCGATGTCGATGCCAATGTATTGACTGAACGACAAGTTGATGTCCAAACGCTGCGTGGCACAAAGCCAAAAGGCTATGGCGATTATCGTAAGTTATTGGAAAACAAAGATATAGATGCCGTTATCATCGGTACGCCCGACCATTGGCATGCCTTGCCGATGATTCATGCGTGTGAAGTGGGCAAAGATGTGTATTGCGAAAAACCCCTCGGCAGAACCATCGAAGAATGTAACCTCATGCTTGCCGCTGCACGCAAATACAACCGTGTTGTGCAAGTAGGGCAGTGGCAACGCAGTCATCAACATTGGCAAGATGCCATAGATTTCGTTCGTTCAGGTAAATTGGGTAAAATACGCACGGTCAAATCATGGGCATATCAAGGCTGGATGAAATCTGTACCTGTCCGTCCCGATGCACCAACGCCCGCTGGTGTCGATTACAATATGTGGCTCGGTCCTGCGCCTAAAAGACCGTTTAATCCAAATCGTTTTCACTTCGATTTTCGTTGGTTTTGGGATTATGCAGGTGGTTTGATGACCGATTGGGGTGTTCACATCATCGATATGGCTTTATATGGCATGAATGCAGCTGGTCCGAAATCTGTTATGGCTTCTGGTGGCAATTTTGCCTATCCCGATAGTGCCATGCAAACGCCCGATACCTGTCAAGCCATTTATGAATTCGATGGGTATACCATGATTTGGGAACATGCCAATGGTATCAATGGTGGACCTTATGGACGTGACCACGGTGTCGGTTTCATTGGCAACAATGGTACGCTTGTAGTGGATAGAAATGGTTGGGAAGTGATTCCTGAAATTGATAAAGGGACACAACGCATGGATGCCGTTTCTTTAATCAAATCTGTGGGCAGCGGTTTGGACAATCATACTAAAAACTTTGTGGATTGTATGAAATCTCGAGCAAAACCAAATTGTGATATTGCCATTGCACAAAATACGGCATTAAACGCATCATTGGGTAATATAGCTTTCAGAGTCAATAGGAAGATATTTTGGGACGCGACTAAACAACAATTAATTGGTGACAATGAAGCAAATAAATTAACAAAAGCGAATTATCAAAATGGGTGGGTATTACCTAAGGTTTAAGACCCCCTCAGTAAAAATACATGTTGTTCAAATCTTAAGATTTGAACTTACGGTAGAGCGGCGAGGCAACTTGTCGCTCTTTTATTTACTTTTCAACTTTCCAAAAGTTTTAAACTTTTGGAAAGTTTGAATACACTAAAACTTATAAACAACATTCAAATCCACATAACGATTATATGCTGACCAATTCGGACGATTAATGATATTCACTAATCCTAAATCATACCTTAAAATCAATTCAACATGTCGTGTCGGTAAATAACTAAAACTACCCATCAAAGAAACATCCCACCTTTTCAATCCTAAGGTTGTTGTATTAACTTGACTTAATAAATCAAAAGATTTAGTGGCATTAATACCATTGTTCACAAAATAAACAGCCGTTCCATTAGACTTTACGCTTTGTCCAACTAAATAAGATGTTTTTAAACCTGTTGAAAAGGCGAATTTATTTTTTAAATGATATTGAATCGTTAAAGGTAATTCAAGGTAATACAATTTATCTAAAGAAATAGGCGTACCACTTTGCAAATTGCTTGAAGAAACTGAAGCATTGGCTAAATATTCCTTTCTAAAATAAGTAATGATGCCCGCAGATGTATGTGTTTGTCTCAAACTCATACCTACGCCCCATGACCAATGACGATTTAAAGGTTTATAAACGACCAAACCTGCTTGAAAACCGTCAAGTTTTTGTCCATTTTCGGTATGAATACCTGTGGTTATTCCGAAAAGAAACCTATTTTTAATATGGGCACTTGGAGATGAACTAATAATTGGTTGCGGTTCAATTTTTAAGCTCGTATCTTGTTTTATACTGATGGCACATCCCGAGAATATCGGGAGGGGGTCGATTTGTAATGGTTTTAAAAAAGCTACTTCATTATTATCTTTATAATTGTCAATAGTTTTATGATTGTCAATTAAGCTTAAATCATTTGGCTTATTTTGAACTGTATTATTTTTAATGTCTTTATTGTTTTTAACTACTGTTAATTCATCACGCTTGCTTTGTTTAAGTTTATTTTGAATTGTTTTATCATTTTTATTTAAACTTAAATTCTTAATCTTATTTTGAACAAAAGTATTGTCAATAGTTTTATCGTTTTTATTTAAACTTAAATCATTGTTTTTATTTTGAACAATATTTTTGTCAATTGTTTTATTGTTTTTATTTAAACTTAAATCTTGAGTGACCCCCTCAGTATTTTTAGAGATTGGCACATCAACAATAGGTTTTGAATCCATTTTATTGATTGTTTTTATAGAATATGCCGTTGTCAAATACCAAAAGCCACTGCCTAATGCTATCAAACCCAATAAGAAAACAAGCCACAAAAACGGACGACGCTTCTTTTCAACAGGCATTTCGCGGTCGAGGGTTTGCAACATAGCTTCCCAACCTTTATTTTCAAATTCGTTATGGTTGTCTTTATTCATTTTCTTTTATTTACAATTCTATTCATTGTTAATTATCTTGATGAAACACATGTTTTGCTTAAAATTTATGCTCAAATCACATCTAACATCTTGAAATCACCGACTTTAATCGGGGGGCTGTTTTCCTAAACATATTTGCACTTTAAACACTTGAAATATCGGGTTTGGTTTTCAATAATTTCCTCAATTGCTCGCGGGCGGATGATAAATGCCATTTGGAAGTACCGACAGAAATATTCAACTGTTCACCAATTTCATTATGATTCAATCCCTCGATTGCATACAGTTTAAATACTTTGCACGTGGCGGGTGGCAATAAGTCAATGACTTTTAATAAATCATCGTAATACAATTCAGAAAGCACCCCGCCCATTTTTTCGTTCTTCACAACGTCATATTGCCGCATTTTTACGTCCTGTAAGTCATCAGAGAAGACGACGGCATCCAAATACGCCTTATTTTGCTTGAAATAATCCGAAATTGCATGAAAAACCAAACGCCTTATCCAACCCTCAAGCGAACCTTTGAAAGAAAATGTGTCTATTTTTTTGAAAACCCGAAAAAATCCATCGTTCAACATCTCCAAAGCCCGTTCTCTATCGCCGTTGGCGTAACGCAAACACATCTGTATCATCGTCGGAAAATGCTGACGATACAATAATTCTTGATATTTGCGCTCATTGCGCACACATCCTTTCACTATGTCAGTTTCGTTGTGGTTCAATATGGACGTTTGAAAAGTTTAAACACAAGTATAGACAACTATTTTGTACTGAGGGGTTGGGTAGAATCAAAAAATAGTTATTTTTATTCGGAAATACGATTACAACACAACTATCCGATACAGAATTTTAATAGAAATTGATTTTTTGAAAAATCAATTTCTATTAAAATTCTGTATCGGATACTTTCACCACTCTTTATTTATGAAAAATTACGACATCGGTTATTTAAAACCAGAAGAAATAGATAGTTTATTGGCGTTGCAAAGAGAAAATTTGGCTGTGAACTTAGACCTTGATACCCTTAACAGTCAAGGTTACGTCTCTTTTCAATACGATCCAGCCATCATTCTACTCATGATGAATGATGAACCTCAAATCATCGCTCGGGCAGACAATCAAGTCGTCGGTTACGCACTTGTTGCGACCATTTTTGCGATGTCAACGATTGAAAAAGCGTTACCGATGATTGAAATGATTGCCACATTGGATTTTAAAGGAAAACCTTGCCGCGAACAACAGTATTATATTGTGGGTCAAGTCTGCGTTAAAGCAGGTTATCGTGGCATGGGCGTTTTAGAGGCGATTTATGCAGAACACCGCAAAGCTTTTGCCGACCGTTATGACTTTGCGGTTACAGAAGTGGCAGTGGACAATGGACGTTCATTGGCAGCGCATCATCGCATCGGTTTTAAGACGATTCACGTCTTTTATGACGATTTTAATGGAAAAGAATGGCATATCATAGCTTGGGATTTCCTCGAAAATAGATAACAATATTGCGTAAAAGTACACCTAATGTGATACCAAGACCGACAAGTGTAACAATATGAATGCCTCTAATATTTTCCGTGCCTGTTAAATGCCAATAATTGTATATGAATAACAGTGCTGCCAATGCAGGTACAAGCAATTGCTTGTATAATTTTTGATTTTCCATTTTGTATGGTTTAATAGTTGTTAAAAAAATGGGTTTAGAGATTGCCTAAAAAAGATTTTTATTTATTTTACTGCGACATATTACTTATAAATGAGCGCAGATTGACGAAATTTTTTAAAATTTGGTCAATCTACCTACTATCCTAAAATCAAATCCGCTGCCTTTTCAGCTATCATTATCACCGCCGCGTTTGTGTTGCCGGCAATGATTGTTGGCATAATAGACGCATCAACGACCCGCAAACCTTCGATGCCATGCACTTGCAATTTATCGTTGACAACAGCCATATCATCGCTGCCCATTTTGCACGTTCCCGTTGGATGATAGATGGTTTCGACCGTCTTTTTGATGTGTGCAATGATGCCCGCTTCCGTTTCATCGGTTGGCGCGACGATGCTTTTGTTGTACTTGTTGAATGCTGTAGTTTTCAAAACATCTAAAGCTATTTTAGTGCCTGTAACTAAAGTTTCCAAGTCCGCTTCTTCGGAAAGGAAATTAGGTTGAATCAAAGGTGCTTCCAAAGGGTTTTTGGTTTTTAAACCCACGTATCCAACGCTTTTAGGTTTTATCAAACTCGGTAGAATGGTGTAGCCGTCATGTGTCGGATAGGTTTTGGTGTTGTACACATCCACTTTGTTACCATTACTGATGTGCAAAGGCGCAAAATGGAATTGAAAATTGACGCTCGGAGCATTGTTGACGGCAAAAAAAGCATAAGCTTCCAAAGGACTCACCGTCAATGGACCTTTATGTGTTATTAACCAATGCACCAAATCAACAATTTGATTCAGGGGTTTCAAATGGTGGTTAAACCCTTTTTGTTGTTGTGCCAGACTGGACACAAAAAAGAAAAGATGATCTTGAAGATTCTTACCGACCCCCCTCAGTATTTTCTTCACTGGAATGTTGTGTTTGTTCAATTCGTCGGCATCGCCTATGCCTGAAAGCATCAATATTTGAGGCGATTGAAAACTACCCGCCGAAAGAATGACTTCTTTGTTGGCATACATTTTCACAAGGCTACCATTGACACCGAAGTATTCTACGCCCGTTGCGCGGTCATTTTCAATCATGATTTGTTTGGCGTGTGCGTGTGTGATGACCGTTAAGTTGGGGCGCGTTATGGCAGGTTTCAAAAAAGCCGTTGCCACGCTGTGCCGTTTGCCGTTTTTGATGGTAAACTGAAAAAGCCCTGCGCCTTCTTGCGACGCACCGTTGTAGTCGTAGTTTTCGGGCAAACCGATTTCTTTACAAGCTTCAACGAAGGCTTGGGCATAAGGCGTTTGAAAATACTTGGCGTGGGTGACGTTCAACAAACCGTTTTTGCCGTGATATTCATTTGTTAGGTCTTCGTTGTGTTCGGACTTCTTGAAATAGGGCAGAACCTCTTGATAAGTCCATCCGTTGTTGCCCAAAGCTGCCCATTCGTCATAATCCGCGGCATTGCCCCGCACATAAGCCATGGCGTTGGTCGAACTGCTGCCACCCAATGCTTTACCACGCGGCAGATACATACGGCGATTGTTGATATGCGCTTGTGGTTCCGTCGAAAACCCCCAATCCACCTCTGTGCGGTGCAAATTACCATAAGCGGCAGGGATTTTTATCTCAAATTTGGTGTCTGGACCACCCGCTTCAAGCAATAAAACGGTATTCGCAGGATTTTCTGACAACCGATTGGCTAAGACGCAGCCCGCAGAACCCGCGCCGATGATGATATAGTCGAATTTGTTCATTTTCGTTGTTGTGTAGGTACACGTTTAGGAAACTTTTAAAGTTTTCTAAACGTCTTGTTTAATTATCGTTTTAATATGTTCCAAAATTACATATTTGATTTATAATTCATCAAAAAATGAGGATTTATATTTTTTAAACAAAAACGACGACAAGGCACTAATCCCCATCGTCGTTAGACTTTGATTTAATAATTATATATAGTCATCTTGATTTCGCATCAAACCATCACCAAGTCTCGAACAGCAACGGGCGCAACAACTGCCTCCATGTCAATATTCAATCGGCGAATCGTGCCTATTTTAATCTCAAAATTCTCCATAACAAACGGTTCATAGCCCTGTGCTTCTATTTTGATGTTGTAGAAACCCGCAGCAATAGGCGATAATTCAAAACGACCCTCTACATCCGTTTGCACCGATTTATTGAGCAACAAAATCGAAATTGTCGCATTCGCCAAAACTTCTGTTGTGCCTTTAATGACTACTTTGCCACTCACACCCGCCGCACTTGTGCCGCGTATTTGACCCAACAAAGCCGTAAAAGTGAATTTTTGCGCCAGATTTACGTCGTTTCTAAACACTTTTTGCGCATCGGATACGACACCCATAAATGTTGAATAGAGCGCATTGTTTGCGTTAATCTTGGCATCCGTCAGATTATAAGTATCCGAATCATCGGTATTCCAAAGACTGTATATGGCATCAAAATCCGCCCGCACTTGCTTAAAACGCATTAAAAAATCAAGCGGCATATTGTCATCGGCGACCAAATCGGCTTGATTGTTTTCGATAAACGTTATCGCGCTCGACAACAAACCCCTAACGCTGGACCAATTGTTGTTTTGAGCCTTGGCGTACTTCGCTTGTCCTGCCGATTGCGTCATTATTTTTACTTTATCCGCCTGATAAGCATCTTCAATATAGCCCACGAGGAACTGAAAATAAGTAAGCACAACTTCTTTTTTTGCCAATAAGTCCACCCGTTGTGCTTGCGTGGGTGCGATACGTGCTTGTTGGTCAGGCATATCTTCTGCTGTTCGCAAGGCTTCTCGATGCGTTTTGACAAACGCTGTCGTGTATTTTGATTTGTAAGCCACCAAAGCAGCCAAATTCTGTTCCGTCAAATCCCATCCATATTGGAGAGCGAGGTACAGGTCGTCAACTGAACTGTTATACATGGGTTTTACCATTTCGTATAGTTTTAAATGGTTTAAAAAAATGGATAGATATTAATGAGGTGCGTTTAGCCCCTTTTCATTCGTCGTTATGCGTCTAAAATAGCATTTTCGGTGCGCCATTTCCTTGTTTCAATACGGCGTAAAGCCTCACCGTCTTGAATCCGCGTGTTGAGACAAAACACCATACCGTTGCCCAAAGGCATTATAGTCGTTTAGATGCGCTCAATAGACATACAGGTAACTGATTATAACCGTTTAGATGCGCTTAACAGACATACAGGTAACTGATTATAGCCGTTTAGATGCGCTTAACAGACACACAGGTAACCGATTATAGCCGTTTAGATGCGCTCGATAGACACACAGGTAACCGATTATAGCCGTTTAGATGCGCTCAATAGACACACAGGTAACCCTCAATGCAGGCACAAGAAACAAGCGATAAGCCTTTAGAAACGGACATGTCGGGCTGTTTAACAGGTCTTTCACTTTTGAAAAACCCCAATCGTTGGACGTGTTTGCTGCTGCAAAGGAGAGTGAGAAGAAAGAATGCGTTCATGGTTTCTCATGCTTCTTTTGCTGACGTATGAGTTACAATTATTATGCCAAAAAAATTGATGTGTGTGGAGGAGATTTTTACTGAGGGGGGGAACAATCCGTAAGCATGAGATTGAATCTAAACCTTTTTAAAACTTTTTTTTTAATCTTGAAGTTGTTACAAAAAATGAATTTGCTATCTTCGCCATTAAATTAGAAATTTATGGATAAGCTTAAAGTTATTGATTTATTTTCAGGTTGCGGAGGATTTTCATACGGTTTTGAGACAGCCGGTTATCATGTTGTATTAGGAGTTGATAATGATAAAATGGCATTAGAAACTTTTGCTAAAAACCATAAAAATTCAAAGACGCTCAATCTTGATTTACATAAAGACGAAGCAATTGAAACAATTATAAACACTATTAGTAATCAGAAAATTGATGTAATTATTGCTGGACCACCATGCCAGGGTTTCTCGTTAACTGGTGCAAGAGAAGAGGCAGATGAAAGAAATAAACTATTTTATTCTGTTTTTAAATTGGCTCAAAGAATTAAACCTAAAGCAATCATTATCGAAAATGTACCAGGATTAGCTACACTATACGATGGAAAAGCTAAAAATGCAATTTTAGACGAATTTAAAAAGTTAGGATTTACTTCAAATTTTAAAGTTTTATATGCACCTGAATATGAAGTACCTCAAATAAGAAAACGTATTTTTTTCGTTGGATTATCACCTGAACTTGGAACATTTGATTTTCCCGAACCCATTTTGAAAGAAGGTGATTTTAATTCTTGTAAAGATGCCATAGATGACTTACCTAATCTAGAATTTCATTTAGGCGATGAGATTGCATTTTATGATAAAATGGCAATATCAGAGTATCAAAGAAAAATGCGTAATGGAAATAAAATCCTTCATAATCATGTAGGAACAAAGCACACTGACCATGTCATAAATGTTATTTCACAAGTTCCAGAAGGATGTAATTACAAAAGCCTTCCCGTTGGTGTTGGTGAAAGTCGACGTTTTAATGAAGCATGGACACGTTACCATAGTTTAAGACCTTCAAAAACAATTGATACAGGACACAGGAATCATTTTCATTATAAATTTAATAGAGTACCAACAGTACGCGAAAATGCTAGATTACAGTCATTTCCTGACTGTTTTGTCTTCTATGGTAACAAAACACAACAAAATAAACAAGTTGGAAATGCAGTTCCGCCATTATTGGGGTATCATGTTGCAACTCAACTTTTGAATTTTTTAAATTTTAAAAAACATGCAAGAGAAAATTTTAAATTACAAAATCAATACTATTGATTTATTCGCTGGTTGTGGCGGCTTGACCGATGGTTTTGAACAAGCTGGGTTTTATAATACATTAGCTTGTGTTGAATGGGAAAAAATGCCTTGTTTAACTTTGAGTAAAAGACTGAGAGAAAGATGGCATTTAGAGTCTGAAAAAATTGTCATTCGATTTGATATTCAACGAATTGAAGAACTATTTAATGGATGGCATAATGATAAAAATTTTGGAACTCATGAAGGACTTTTAGATATAGTAGGAGATGAGCAAGTTGACTTAATTGTGGGTGGACCGCCGTGTCAGGCTTATTCAGTTGCGGGTAGAATCAGAGATGAAAATGGTATGAATGATGACTATCGGAACTATTTGTTTGAAAGCTATATCAAGGTTGTTGATAAGTTTAAACCTAAAGCATTTATTTTTGAAAATGTTGAAGGTTTACTAAGTGCAAAACCAGGAGGTATTTCGATAGTTGAGAGGATAACTAAAGCTTTCTCTGAGATTGGTTATGAAATATCTCACGATTTAAGACAATTTGCATTATTGGATTGTTCAAAATTTGGTGTTCCGCAAAACCGAAAGAGAATCATTATTTTAGGATTAAATCGTAATGCAATAGAAGGAAATCCGCAAATAGCTTTATATGATTTTTATAGAATAATACTAAAAAAATATTTTTCTTCAAAAATATACTGTGTGAGAGACGCAATCGGTGATATGCCCAAAATGTTCCCCTTAGAAAATACAACAAAAAAAAGCAGTAAAGTATTGGCATATACTAAAGAAGTACCCCCTCAGTATTTAAACAATACGTGTCGAAATCATAGTAAAAGAGATATTGAAATATTTAGAATGTTGGCAGAGGATTTAGAAAGTGGAAGAAATGAATACATTAAAAGTGAAACACTAAAAAAACTTTATACAGAATTAACTGGTAAAGAATCTAATGTTCATAAATACCATGTTCTTCGATGGGATAAACCAAGTAATACGATTCCCGCACATTTATACAAAGATGGGCTTAGACATATTCATCCAGATAGTAAACAAGCAAGAAGTTTAACAGTAAGAGAAGCAGCACGGCTACAAACTTTTGAAGATATTTTTGAATTTTTAGGAAGTCAACAAGATCAATTCAAAATGATTGGGAATGCTGTTCCACCTAAATTTGCAAAAAGTATTGCTTTAGCACTTAAAGAATTTTTTGATAAATATTATTCTACAATTTTAAATGAAGAGCGTTTAAGTATATCTGAATTTTCAAACTAAACGTTGATTCAGTTTAAATCTTCAATCATTATGCTGCATTACGAAAAATTGCATAGTCTATTTTTTGAAACTTTTCCTATTAAAGCAACTGATTTCATTGCTTTGAGTGGCTATATAGGCCCAGAACCGATAAAAAGATTAGGAGACCTTCCATTTCGCAGCAAAATCATCTACGGACTTCATAAGGAAAATCAAAAAATACCTTTGCATAATCAATTACGCGGATTGCATAATGATTCACGTAAAATTTATTATCCAGATATTGCTTGTCATTCAAAATGTTATTTGTGGCTAAATGGTCAAACACCTGTTAAAGGATTGATTGGTTCCGCCAATTTCTCTTCAAATGGACTTTTCAATGATTTTAGAGAATCACTATTTGAAGTTGAAGAAAATCAACTTGTACGTTTAAAAGATTACATTGAATTAATACTTGATTCAGCTAAAGAATGCATTACCGTTACAGTAGTTGAACCACAAATATCTACAAAAAAATACGATAAAGAAGTTTGTCAAATGGTCTTATATGACCCTAAAACTGGTGAAACTCAACCTGCTCATGGCTTAAATTGGGGATTTGCTAATGCTCATGTAAGACCCAATGATTCTTGTATCCCTCTTAGAATGGAGCATATTAAAATGTATCCCAAACTATTTTCACCACTTCAACCTAATCCAGTTAGTAGGAAAGGTACATTGAACGAAGTTATGGAATTCGTTTGGGATGACGGTGTAGTTATGCAAGGAAGATTTGAAGGTTCGCAGCCATATAGGAATAGAAATCTAAAATTTCCAAAACAAATAGCCTCATTTCCTCATAAAGATGAAATGGGTATATATATTCGAAATCGGTTGGGCGTTGCATTAGGGCAAAGGGTTCTTAGAAGAGATTTATTAAATTATGGGAGAGATACTATTTCCGTTTCATTGATTGAAGAGGGTATTTATTATTTTGATTTTTCAGTGAAAAGAAAGAATATAGGGTTAGCACGAGTTGAAAGCCCAAAAAAAAGCACCCACTTGTGAGCGTCTCAAGACGCGACACGTACTATAAAGTACGTCTTCAGACGTAACAGGATATATCTGCTGAAAGCCTTTTACCACAAGCCGTTTTCCCAGTTGTTCAAAGCCTTTTTGCAGAATATAATTTTAACATCATTCTTTACGAACCTAATACTCAATATATTACAGAATGGATAATAAACTGAAAGCAAAAACGAAACGATATGAACGTTTCATCTTGGCGATAATGGAAGAATATGCCAAAGTCAAATATTCGAATCTGGATGCTGAAAACAGATTGATAGCCGATAAAGAGCATCATCGTTACCAAATTGTAACGATTGGCTGGGAAGGCAATAAATTTGTGCATGATTGCCCAATGCACATAGAAATAATCAATGGCAAGATATGGATACAACGCAATATGACAGAGATAAATTTGGATGATGAGTTTATCAGTCAAGGCGTACCAAAGGCTGATATTGTATTAGGCTTTCTATCACCCAAAATGAGAGAATATACAGATTATGCTTTAGCTTAGTTGACGAACTAAAACAAAAAGCCTTTTACCACAACCCGTTTTTCCTCAAAGAAACAACAGCGCGGTAACAGGCTTTTGTATTTTCACCCCCTCAGTAAAAAAGCAAAAAGCGTTCAATCGAGTGATTCGATTGAACGCTTTTTGCTTTATAGAAACGTCAAGCTGCTTTATGTTGTTTTTTCCATGATGCCAATTGTTCGATGGTCAAAACAGAAGATGTGATGTGTTTTGTCAAATCTGCTTTCCAAGTGTCATTAACAGCAGGGTCATTGAGTTGCGTCTTCAAATCCGAAACAATTGTATGTGCTTCAGACAATAGCCACTTTTTCATTTCCGCAGGTGGCAACGAAAACAGATAGCTTTTTAAAAACTGTTTAGATTCTTCTTCCGAAGAGAGGGCAATGTATTTTTCCCAAAAAGCGATATGGTTCATTTTATTCATCATCATTTACATGGATTAAACGATAGAGTTCATCCAGAAGTTCATCAATCAATTCTTGCGTGCCTTTTTTGCCGAGCCGTTTCTCAAAATCTGCTCTATCAAAGTTAATGAGGTCAAAAACTTGAAAAATCCAACGCTGTCGGCGTTCTTGTTCTTCGGTCATAGTAGGTTCGTTTCGTTTTCTCTTAGAGATAGGTTGTGGTCAAAGCCGTGCTACAAAAATAATATTATTATTGGTACTTTTCAAACACAAAAAACATTTTTAGTTTTCAGATACAAGTATCTTTTAATTTCTAAAACAATGAAATATAACTTCAAAGAAACGACAGCATGGTAAAAGGCTTTTGTATTTATACCCCTCAGTAATTTTGTGTTCTTCAAAGATTTTAATGCGTCTTGGACAAATACGGACGTGTATGTTGATGTGTAAGTTACCAAAGCCGCTTTATTTTATTACGTCAAAACCGATGGGCATACAGGGTCAGCCGTGAAAGATTTTTCTTGAATTAACAACTATTACTTATTGTAAGATTTTTATTACTTTTGTATCATTCCTGATGTATGCACAATCTTGATACAGAAACATGACATATAACCCAATAAAGAAAACTTTGTATTAACTTTTAAACACTTATCGAATGGATTTTGTTGGCGAAAAACAGAATAAGCCATTTTTTATGGGTGGTGGCGAAATGGGCGACTTGATAAGAGCAAAAGATTGGATTAATACGCCCTTAGGGGGCGTACACACTTGGCCTCAAAGTTTGCGAACAACCCTCAGTACGATATTGAATTCAAGATTTCCCATGTTCCTCTTTTGGGGACAGGGTTTGTTGTGTTTTTACAACGATGCCTATAAACTAACTTTAGGCGATAGCGGAAAACATCCGAAAATTTTGGGAGAGCGTGGAGAAGATTCATGGCAAGAAACATGGGAGATTATAAAGCCTTTGATAGATGAAGTCATGCAGAAAGGCGAACCGACGTGGCATGAAAACCAGTTGTTACCTTTTTATAGAATCGAAAAAACAGAAGCGATATCTTGGACATTCTCCTTTAGTCCTGTTTATGACGAATTATCAGACATACAAGGCGTGTTTGTGACTTGCAACGAAACATCAGAAAAGGTTAACAACCAAATAAAGCTTCAAGAAAGCAAAGACCAGTTGGAATTTGCCTTGGATTCGGCTGACTTAGCGACTTTTGAAATAGACGTCATTAACGATATCTGTAACGGCAACAAAAGATTGAAAGAATGGCATGGCATATTAGTAGAAGGTTGGTTTAGTCTTGGATTGGCATTTCAAAGCGTAGTACCGAAAGAAATAGAAAGGTTGTCAAAAGCCATTGAACAATCATTAGATTATGAATCAGGTGGCAGTTTAGATATAGAATATTTGATTGTAAATCCACATACTCAGGTACAAAAATCTGTCAGAGCGAAAGGCAAAGCCTATTTCGGAGAGGACAAAAAAGCATACAAATTGAGTGGTATTTTAATAGATGTGACCAAAGATGTTGAAGCAAGAAAAAAAATAGAAGAAAGTGAAGAACGGTTTAAGACATTGGCTAATAATATTCAAAATTTGGCTTGGATGGCTAACGGTGACGGTTGGATTTTTTGGTACAATCAACGCTGGTATGACTATACTGGCAGCACATTAGAAGAAATGGCGGGTTGGGGTTGGGAAAAAGTACATCATCCGCAACATAGAGAAAGGGTGGTTAGTTTTGTGAAAGAAGCATGGACTAAAAATGAAGCTTTTGAATTGACTTTTCCTTTAAAGGGTGTTGATGGTGAATATAGATGGTTCTTGACACGTGTCTTTCCCATCGCCAATGCAGAAGGCGAAGTGATACGATGGGTGGGTACCAACACGGACATCAATGAGCAAAAAAATGCAGAAGACCAATTTCGTCTATTGGCTGAAACCCTTCCTCATATGGTTTGGGTGACGGATGAAAAAGGCATAGGGGAGTTCAATTCGAAAAGATGGGAAGCGTATACCGGCTATAAAATATTTAATTTAGATACTTGGAAAAGTATGGTTCATCCTGATGATTATGATCATATCACAGAAGTATGGACGCATTGCTTGGCGACAGGTGATACCTATAAATGTGATGCTCGGCTCAAAAGTAAAACAGGCGAATATCGATGGCATACAGTCCATGGTCAAGCGGTTTTGGATGATGACCATAAAATAGTTAAATGGGTAGGCGCATTTACCGATACGCATAGAGAAAAAACATTTGTACAAGAATTAGCGCGTCAGGTTGAAAATAGAACAACCGACCTTAATAAAGCCAAACAAATATTGGAAGAAAAAAACATCGAACTTGGAAAAATGAATAAGGAGCTTGAATCTTTTACTTACGTGTCAAGCCATGATTTGCAAGAACCGTTGCGCAAAATAAATATTTTTGCCAGCCGATTGTCAGCACACGATTATGATAAAATTTCTGATAAAGGCAAAGAATATCTTCAACGTATGCAAGAAGCTGCCCAACGTATGCAACAATTGATTCAAGATTTACTTGCCTTTTCAAAACTTAGTACGACAGATAGACAATTTGAATCAAGCGACATTAACAGCCTCATTGAGGAAGTTAAAAACAACTTAAAAGATGAGTTGGAACAAAAAGAAGCTATCATTGAAGTGTCGGATATGCAGAAATTAAATATCATTCCATTCCAATTTAGACAACTGTTGGTCAATTTAATCGGTAATGCACTTAAATTTTCAAAAAAAGATGCTAAACCCATCATAAAAATAAAGAGTGAAATTGCAAAGGGATTAGATTTAAATCATTCGAAACTCATACCTGATGAAACTTATTATCATATGACCTTTCAAGACAATGGGATAGGCTTTGAAAGTGAGTACAATGATAAAATATTTGAAGTGTTTCAGCGCTTGTATAACCGCAAACAATATGAAGGAACCGGCATTGGGCTATCTATTGTGAAAAAAATTGTGGAGAATCACAACGGCTTTATTAATGCACAAAGCAAATTGGGCGAAGGCGCCACATTTCATATTTATATACCCACTCATTTATAAAATACAACTTAAAATGCTGATTATGGGTTAAAAAAGCCTTTTACAGGATGCTTCTCAAGAGCCCATCCTGTAAAAGGCTTTTTCATTTGCACCCCCTCAGTATCAAGGGAAAACTTTTCAACAATTCTTCGTTATTTGGGTCAAAAAGCGTACTTTTGCGTGCCTTAAATGCAAGGTTTTTTTGTTATACACTAACAATGAGTCGTGGGTCAATAGTATTTGTGTTGAGATTCAAAGTCCAGCACATTTTTAAAGAGCAAAAAGTCTAAATACTCATGACTACATACTAAATACTTTTTAAAATTATATGTCAAATTCAAGAATCGTAAAGGTCAATATCGAAGACCACATGAAGTCGGCGTACATTGACTACTCGATGTCTGTTATCGTATCGCGGGCGTTGCCCGATGTACGCGACGGATTGAAGCCCGTTCATCGGCGTGTTTTGTTTGGTATGTCCGAACTCGGAATGTCTTACAATAAACCCCATAAGAAGTCGGCGCGTATTGTCGGTGAGGTCATGGGTAAATATCACCCGCATGGTGATGCCTCTGTCTATGATACCCTTGTGCGTATGGCTCAAGATTGGTCGCTGCGTTATCCACTCATAGATGGTCAAGGTAACTTCGGCTCGATTGAAGGTGACTCTGCGGCAGCGATGCGATATACGGAAGCCCGTTTGCGCCGCATCAGCGAAGAAATACTCAATGATTTGGAGAAAGACACCGTTGATTTCCAATTCAATTTTGATGATTCGCTTCAAGAACCAACGGTTCTGCCAACACAATTGCCCAATTTATTGATAAATGGTGCAGAAGGTATTGCTGTCGGGATGGCAACGCGTATGATGCCACACAACTTGACGGAAGTGTGCAATGGTTTGATAGCGATGGTGGACAATCCTGATATTACAATTGATGAATTGACGCAACACATCAAAGCACCTGACTTCCCAACTGGCGGTACCATATACGGTATGACAGGCGTAAAAGAAGGCTTTGAAACAGGTCGGGGTCGTGTTGTCGTTCGTGGTAAAGCTGAAATTGTGAACCATGGCGGACGTGAAACCATCATCATCAGAGAAGTGCCTTATCAAGTGAATCCAGCTATTTTGCATCAAAAAATTGAAGAATTAGCGATTGATAAGAAAATTGAAGGCATTTCAGAGATTCGCAACGAATCTAACAAAGACGGTATCCGTGTCGTCATTGAGCTCAAACGCGATGCTGCGGCGAATGTCATTTTGAATCAACTCTACAAGATGACCCCGTTGCAAACAAGCTACGGTATCAACAATGTCGTGTTGGTCAATGGTCGTCCAATGGTTTTGAATGTCAAGCAGATTTTAGAAGAATTTATCAAATTCCGTTTAGAAGTCATCGTTCGTCGGACAAAATTTGATTTGAAAAAAGCCGAAGACCGTGCGCACATCTTAGAAGGTTTGTACGTTGCGCTCGATGATTTGGATAGAATTATCACCATTATTCGTGGTTCTAAAAACACTGAAGAAGCATTGGCAGGTTTGACTTCTCAAACGTATCAATTGAGCGATGCAACAGCCGAAACCGTTGGCGTTCTTACTGAGGGGGGTGGATTTTTGAAAACTTACAATCTTTCTGACATACAAGCGAAAGCCATTTTGGAAATGCGTTTGCAACGTTTGACAGGTTTGGAGCGCGATAAGATTTTGCACGAATACGAAGAGCTCCAAAAGTTGATTTTGCATCTCAAAGCCATTTTGGCTGATGAAGGTATGCGTCGCGACATTATCAAAGAAGAAACAACCAATATACGTGATCGTTTTGGTGATGAACGTCGCACGGACATCGAATACGCTGATGGCGATATTTCGATGACAGACCTTATTGAAGCCGAAGATATGGTGGTCACGATTTCACATTTGGGGTATATCAAACGCACAGCAACGTCCGAATATAAAGCGCAAGGACGTGGCGGACGTGGAAGTCGTGGCGCAAAAACCCGCAACGAAGACTATGTCGAGCATATGTTTATTGCCAATTCGCATGATTATCTCATGTTCTTCTCTGAAAAAGGGAAGTGTTATTGGTTGCGGGCTTATGAAATTCCAGAAGGAACGAAAGTATCTTCAGGTCGCGTGATTCAAAATATCCTTTCGATGCCGACGGACGATAAAGTGAAGTCTTATATCAAAATCAAAGATTTGACGGATAAAGAGTTTACGAGTTCGCATTTCATCGTTTTTGCAACGAAAAATGGTTTGATTAAGAAAACATCTGTTGAGCATTTCACACGTCCTCGCAACGGTGGTATCACGGCTATTGATATTCGTGAAGGCGATGAATTAGTAGAAGTGAAACTCACAAATGGCAACTGCGAAATCCTCATCTCTAACCGCAACGGTCGGACGATTCGTTTCCCTGAAAGCCGTGTGCGTCCGATGCTTCGGGCAAGTACAGGTGTGGCAGGTTTGGAAATTGACGAAGACGGAACAGATATCGTTATCGGTATGATTGTTATTGAAAAAGGCGACAAAGAAACCTCGGTTATGGTCATTTCTGAAAATGGTTATGGCAAACGAACAGATGTTGAGGATTATCGTTTGGTCAACAACCGCGGTGGTAAAGGTGTGAAAACGATGGATGTGACGGCTAAAACAGGTAAAGTCGTTGCCCTTAAAGCCGTTAAAGACACCGAAGACTTAATAGTGACAACGAAGTCGGGTATTACAATCCGTATGGATGCTGCCAGTATTCGCGTACAAGGTCGCGCCACACAAGGCGTTCGTATCATCAAATTAGATGAGGGTGAAGAAATCGCTGACGTGGCTATGATTGAAGACATCGTTGTTGAAGACATTGATGAAACAATCATCGTTGATGGTGAAGTAACTGAAGCAACAGATGTTACAAATGACGAAAATACTGAGGGGGGGGTAAAGATTTAAGAAAATGAAGAGGAACCTCTTTGTTGCTTTTTTATGTCGCTTTTGTCATTCAGGAGGAATCTCTTTGTTGCTTTTTTTATGTCGCTTTTGTCATTCAGAAGGAACCTCTTTGCCGCTTTTTGTTCAAAAGTACAAAAGAGGTTCTTTCTGAATGACAAAAGCGGCATAAAAAAGCGACATAAAACAAAAAACAAAACAAAACAAAATGAGAAGAGCTTATCACTTTTGGACTTACATCGTCACGAACTATGAACGTACGGTGATGTACACAGGTGTCACAAACAATTTAGCACAACGGCTTAAAGAACATTACGATAATCGAGGTCAGGAGAAGACTTTTGCTGGAAAGTATTACTGCTACAATTTGGTTTATTACGAATATACGTCGTATATCAATAATGCCATTTATCGAGAGAAAGAGATAAAAGATATGAGTCGGGAAAAGAAAATGGCGATGATTACGGCGGTTAATCCTAAATGGACATTTTTGAATATTGAAATCTGTGGAGAATGGCCGCCGAAGTTTGAAGGGCGGCTTCTCTTGAATGATAAAGAAGGAAATGACAAACAAATTGATGATAATGAATGGTGGATTGGTTTAACGCCGCCGCCTTTGAGAGAATAGATGCTTTTTTCTGCTTTTTGTCGCTTTTTGTCATTCAGGAGGAATCTCTTTGCTGCTTTTTTATTAGAAGCAGCAAAGAGATTCCTCCTGAATGACAAAAGCGACAAAAAGCCATTTACATGTCTTTCAATGCGCCAACAACCTTAGTCAAAGACGCTTTGGCATCGCCAAAAAGCATGAGGCAGTTAGGAAAACCGAACAACTCATTTTCAATGCCTGCATATCCAGAAGCCATACTCCGTTTCGAGACAATGACCGTTCGTGCTTTATCCGCATTCAAAATAGGCATACCATAAATCGGACTGCTGGTATTGTTGCGTGCCGCAGGATTGACAACATCATTAGCACCGACGACGATAACGACATCTGTATTCGCAAAATCATCGTTGATATTGTCCATCTCTATCAATTTGTCATAAGGGACATTCGATTCTGCCAACAAAACGTTCATGTGACCTGGCATACGACCCGCAACAGGATGGATGGCAAAACGGACGTTGATGTTCTTTTTTTCCAATAAATCCATTAACTCTTTGATAATGTGTTGTGCTTGCGCCACCGCCATACCATAACCCGGTACAATGATGACTGATGAAGCGGCATCAAAAATCGCAGCGGCTTCTTCTGCACCGACTTCCTTGACCATAATATCAGAGCCTTTGGCACCGCCAGCAACAGACGTCGTTGTTATACCAAAACCACCTAATAATACACTCATCAAGGAACGATTCATGGCTTTACACATGACAAAAGTTAAGAGCGTTCCAGCACTCCCCACGAGTATGCCACCAAAAAGCATGACTTTATTGTCGTATAAAAAACCACTAAAAGCTGTTGCCACACCCGTAAATGAATTTAACAATGAAATCACAACAGGCATGTCTGCGCCGCCAATTGGCAAGACAAAAAGCACACCGTATATGAGACTCAATGCAAATATGAGATAAATAAAAGAGCTATTTTCAAGGGTGCCTGTTGCCATGGCGATGAGCAAACCGATGATGACAATTAAAAAGAATGTTTGAAGTAACTGATGTGAAGGAATGCGAAAGTCTTTAATCTTCTCTTCTAATTTGCCATAAGCAATCATTGAACCTGAAAACGATAGGGCACCGATGATAAGCCCAAGAAGAAGAATAACTATACGAACACTCAATAGCCCATCTCGGTTATGTAAAGAATGGTCATATTCGACAATCGAAATCAATGCTGCACAAGCACCCCCCATACCATTGAAGAAGGAGACCATTTGTGGCATTTGGGTCATTTGCACGCGTTTCGCCATCACTGTTCCGATGACTGTGCCTGTTATCAAAGCACCAAAAATCCATACGTAATTCTTTGTTAAGATACCATCATAGAGAAAAATCGTACCGAATATAGCGGCTGTCATACCCGCTGCTGCGATTAGATTACCCTTTTTAGCTGTTTTTGGTTTACTGAGCAATTTGATACCGAAGACAAAACTGAACGCTGAAAGGATATAAATGAAATCTAAGATGAACATGTTCATGAGGCTTTATTTTTTCTTTTTAAACATATCTAACATTCTGTCTGTCACCACAAAGCCGCCGACGACATTTAGCGTTCCGAGACAAACGGCGATGAATCCGATTAGGGTCGCAAATAGACTTTCCGATTGCCCTAAGATGATGATTGAACCAATGATGATAACGCCATGAATCGCATTAGCACCGCTCATTAAAGGCGTGTGCAATACTGAGGGAACCTTTTCGATGAGTTCAACACCGACAAAAACCATCAAGATAACGAGGTAAATCATTTGTTGATTAGCTGAAATAAATTGAAATATGGATGCCATTTTTAAGTGATAAGTGATAAGTGAAAAATTTCTTGTGTTCGGAATACAGCACTGATGCTAAAAAAAAACAAATAGACCAAATACTAACAGTTTTTCTACACGCAGAAAAACTGTTAGTAATTTTAAGTTTAGGTTTTAAAACAGTTTTTTATCATACATCTGTTACTTATTTAGATGTTTTGGCTAAAATTTCATTCGTAAAAGCATGCACGACCTTCCCTTGATGGGTAATCAAACTGCCTTTTGTAATATCTTCTTCCATGTCTCCTTTAAAACCATCTTTGGTGGCTAAGTGGAGTAGGAGCGTAGAGATATTGCGCGCATACATTTCTGAAGCATTGACAGGCAATTGACCCGCTAAATTGGGCTCACCGATGATGGTTACGCCATGCGCCACAATGGTCTTATCTTTTTGGCTCAAAGTGCAATTGCCGCCCCATTCGACCGCCATATCCACAATAACAGAACCTGCTTTCATGCTTTTAACCATGTCTTCAGTGACTAAAACGGGTGCTTTTTTGCCTGGAACGAGCGCGGTTGTGATAACGATATCCATATCACGGATACGTTGTTGAACCAATGCCGATTGTTTTTCCAAGAAGTCTTTTGATACTTCACGGGCATAACCACCTTCAGTTTTGACCCCCTCAGTATTTTCGACGGTTATGAAGCGTCCACCGAGCGATTCCACTTGTTCTTTAGTTTCAGGACGCACATCGGTTACTTCGACGATTGCCCCCAAACGTTTAGCCGTTGCAATCGCTTGCAAACCGGCGACACCCGCACCAAAAATGAGGACTTTGGCAGGTGTAATCGTTCCCGCAGCCGTCATCATCAACGGGAAAATCTTACCGCTCGCATTGGCAGCAGCAATAACGGCTTTGTAACCTGCCAAATTGGTTTGTGAACTCAACGCATCCATTTTTTGTGCTCGTGTGATACGCGGCACAGCATCCATGGAGTAGGCAGTGATATGGCGTTTGTTCAATGTTGTCAGCAATTCGGAAACAGTGTAGGCATAGAGAAAAGAAATCAATACCGACCCTTCTTTCAATAAATTGGCTTCCATGACTGAGGGGGCGTTTACTTTCAAAACAACATCTGCTTGAGCCATTAAAGAGGCGGCATCGTTCACGATTTCTGCACCCGCATCAGAATAATTTGTATCACTGAATGAAGCCTGACTACCCGCTTCAGTTTCTACTTTGACTGTAAAACCCGCTTTTACTAATTGTTTAACGATGTCGGGAGTCAGAGCAACACGGTTTTCGCCCTTTTTCGTTTCTTTTGGAACAGCTATTATCAAGGTATTTTAAGTTTTTAGTAAGAAAAATGCTGTATTTATAGATATTTAAGCCTTTTAGAACTTATTTTCATCTACAATTACGTTTATAAGATTTTCGTTAAGTGCTAAAAATTCGGAACAAAGTAGAGAGTGTTTTAGAAATGACCAAATTAAATTAAAATAAAAATACTTTTTACCAAAAAAAATATTTGTTTTTTAAATCTTAGGTTAGCTGTAAGCAGTTTATCTGAAAATTGTACTTTTGGCAATTATTTATGAATTTACTACTTTATTAACACGCATCGTTTTTAAAATGAACGAGGTTAAAAATCAAGCAAATGTCTCTATTTCATCGCATCAAACCTTCAGCTTTTCTATTATTAGCTTTATTTGGGGCTTGTAAGACCCCCTCAGTAAAAATGCCTTCTGAAGCACCTAAAAGTTATTCTTCAACGACTTTCCCTCAAACACAACGACCTAAAAACATCATTTTTATGGTGGGTGATGGCATGGGCTTGTCACAAGTCTCAGCAGGTTATTATATGAATGGCGGCAAATTGCACTTGACAGAATTCCCTTACACAGGCTTGCACATCAACTATCCAGCTGAAGATTCGACGATTATTACCGACTCGGCGGCAGGCGCAACGGCGTTTAGTTGTGGTTGTAAAACCTACAATTCAGCGATTGGTGTCAACAAAGACTCAATGCCTTGCGAAACAATTTTAGAAATGGCTGAAAAACGCGGTTTGGCAACGGGTTTGGTCGTTACCTGTAATATCCAACATGCCACGCCCGCTTCTTTTATCGCACACGCTAAAAGTAGAGCTGATTATGAACCCATATCCTTAGATTTTTTGAAAACGGACATAGACCTTTTTATCGGCGGCGGCAAAAAATACTTCGATAGAAGGGATTCTGACAAACGTAACCTCGTTTCCGAATTAAAGAAAAAAGGTTACTACGTCAGTGATTGGAACAAAGAAGAATTGAGTGACATCAAACTGCCCATGAAACAAAACTTAGCTTATTTTACGGCTGATATCCAACCTTTAACCGTCGAACAAGGACGCGATTATTTGCCTAAAGCCGCTAAATTAGCTTGTAATTTCCTTGAAAAACGTTCAGATAAAGGCTTTTTTATGATGATTGAAGGCTCACAAATAGATTGGGGCGGACATGCAGGCAACACCAATTATATCGTCAACGAAATGCTCGATTTTAATAAAACCATTGGTGAAGTCCTCGATTTTGCACGCCGTGATGGCAACACCTTAGTCATTGTCACTGCCGACCATGAAACAGGCGGTTTTGGACTCGTTAAAGGCTCAAAAATGAATAAAATTGTCGGTGGTTTTGCAGACACAAAACCTGATAAAAGTGGCTCAATTTACCACACTGCTTCATGGATTCCCGTTTTCGCCTTTGGTCCCGGCGCACAAGAATTTACGGGCGTTTATGAAAACACCGCTATTTTTGATAAAATGAAAAAACTATTTGGCTTCTAATTTAATGATGAATGATTTTTATGGAAAAACATCAAACAACCTCCTCAATTCTTATGGTGCGCCCTGCGAATTTTGGTTTTAACACAGAAACAGCTGCCAATAATGCTTTTCAAATCAATGACACATCGTTGACCGTGCCTCAAATACAGCAAAAAGCCATTGCCGAATTTGATAATTTCGTCGCATTACTGAGGGGTCGTGCCATCCATGTTATTGTTGCCAATGATACCTCTGCGCCCATAAAAACTGATGCAGTCTTCCCTAATAATTGGATAACAAGTCATGGCGACGGAACGATGGTTTTGTACCCTATGAATGCCCCTTCACGCCGTTCAGAACGTGCCGATAACGTTATACAACAGATAGAATCGCAGTTTATTGTCAAAAAACGCTTGCATTTAGAGCATTATGAAGAAATGGATACTTTCTTAGAAGGTACAGGTTCGATGATATTAGACCGAGTGAATGAGATATGTTATGCTTGTTTGAGCCCTCGAACCGATTTGACACTTTTAGATGAATGGTGCGATATTATGCACCACAAACGCATTGTTTTTCACGCTGTAGATGGTCGTGGTCAAGACATTTATCACACCAATGTGATGATGGCTTTGGGCGAAACTTTTGTGGTTATTTGTTTAGAAACGGTACGCGATGAAGCTGAAAAATTGAACTTGATTAAACATTTTGAACAAACTAAAAAAGATATAATTGAGATTTCACTCGACCAAATGATGTTGTTCGCAGGCAATATGTTGCAAGTACGCAACGATTTCGATGAAACTTTTCTCGTCATGTCCAAACAAGCCTATGATGCCTTGAACGAAACACAAATTACTCATATTCAAAGACATACAGAAATACTTTATTCTGATATTAAAACAATCGAAACGTATGGCGGTGGTTCAGCAAGGTGCATGATGGCGGAAATATTTTTTGAAAAAAATGAGGGCATAAAAGTTATTAATTAAAAGGCATGGTTATATTTGGTACTTCATTATTATATTTCAATCTTTCACTCCTTTAAATCATTTTACAAAATGGAAAATCAATTTTTAGATTCTAATTTCGACAACGAAACGCGCGAGTATTTTGCCTATGCAGGTTTTTGGCGACGTTTTGTGGCTATCTTTATTGACGGACTCATTTTGGTCATCGTTTCCATGATTGTCTATTCAGTTTTTGGTATCAGTATGTTTAAACCTAATCCCGAAATGTTCGAAGATGGTATTCCAGTTTCCTATTCGATTGCTTATTTGATTAACTTGGGTATTCAGATTTCTTACTTTGCTTATTTGGAATCAAGCGAAAAGCAAGGTACTTTTGGTAAGCAAGCAATGGGTATCGTCGTAACAGGTTTGGATGGAGAACGTATCACATTGTTGAATGCCGTAGGACGTTATTTTGCAAGAATTGTCTCCGCGCTGACTATGGGCATTGGTTATTTAATGCAGCCGTTTACATCTAAAAAACAAGCTTTGCACGATATGATTGCAGGGACTTTGGTTTATAAAAGATAAAGATTGGTTTAAGTGTGTGGTATTTAGTCATCAAAAGCATAATAACAATCAGTATTAAAATTCGTATTATTTGTATCAAAAAATCTTAAAAAGCATAAAAAAGCCTTTGAGTATGTAATATCTCAAAGGCTTACTTATTTTTGACGCGAAATGACAAGTTTTATTAAACTTTAACGCTAATAGTAAAAATGAACAATGAATTTCTGGATACAGAATTAGAAAAATCGACCCCTCAGTATAACGGGTATGCAGGCTTTTGGGAACGATTCGGGGCAGCTTTAATTGACGGCATCCTCTTATTTGTGGTCGGTCAAATGATGTTAGGGGCATTTGGTATCAACTTTATAGAAATGTATCAAAGTGCAGCGCGTGGGGAAGACCCTATTGATATTTTTGGTTCTAATTTCTATACCGCCAGCATTTTAAGCCTTATATTCGACTGGTTTTATTTTGCACAACAAGAATCAAGTGACAAACAAGCCACATTAGGCAAACGGGCCGTTGGGTTGATTGTTACGGACTTGAAAGGGGAACGCTTGACCTTCCAACGAGCCAGCGTGCGCTTTTTGACAAAACAAATTATTTCGTTGGTGTCGCTTTTGAGTGCTTTTCTCACACCCATTATTGTCAGCACCTTGAGTTTTTTGTCTTTAATGGGTTATCTCATTCAGCCGTTTACACCCAAAAGACAAGCCTTTCACGATATGGTGGCTAAAACTTTGGTTTATCGGAAATTAGGAGAGCGGGTATAGAGACATACGAAAAAAGACGGCTATCGCACGCATGTCATTTTTGATAGCCGTTTTTACTGAGGGGGGTAAAAAATGTCTTTGAAACTTGAAAATCCTTCAAACTTGCTTATTTTTGTTTAAAAATAAAGAAAATGACTCAAATATCATTCGCCTTAAATGACGAATCAAAATTGAAGATGATTCTCAATTGGCTCAAAAATCAAGATGCAGTTCATGATATTGTCACAGAACCTAACACATTGACAGACAAGCAATTGGAAATGAAAAATGATTTGACGGCAGCTTTACAGGAAGTTGAATTGCATCAACAAGGTAAAATTACGCTTAAAACATGGGAAGAATTAAAGGTTGAATTAGAGAACGATTAATTTACTTCTGACAAACAAAACTATGAGATGACCATCATTCCTTCTTCCCAATTTCTCCGCGAATTCAAATTTCACAGAATTGTTTATTTTTGTAAAAAAAAAGAAAATGATAACGATTTCAAAACAAATATATGTTGATGCAGATACACCTGTTATGACACTTCAAGGTGTTTCAGAAGGTAATTATGATGTTGTAGTTGTATTACAACCAATTAAAAAAATGAAGCGTCGTCGTGCTGGTTTCAGTAAGGCACATTTTACTATATCAGATGATTTTAATGCGCCACTAGAAGATTTTAAAGAATACATGCTATGAATTATCTTATTGATACACAAGCCATTATTTGGTTTGCGGAAAACAACGACCAACTAAGCAAAACGGCTCGTAAGGTTATGGAGGACGACAACAATGTTTGCTTTGTGAGTATGGCTACTTTTTGGGAAATGTCAATAAAAATAAATATTGGCAAACTCAACCTTAATGATTTATCTCTTTCGGAGTTTATGGATGAAGTTGCTGAAAATGATTTTTTAATATTGGATATTCAACGCAATCACATCCTTGAAAATGTCCTCCTAACGCTTCATCATCGTGACCCTTTCGACCGTCTCATCATCGCTCAAGCTATTTCTGAAAATATGCAAATAGTATCAAGTGATTCAACTTTCGATGCTTATAACATTATAAGAATCTTATAACTCAAACGCATACCCCGCAGTAAAAAAGCCTTTTGTACCATGCAAAAAGCTTTTTTACTGCGGGGTTTGTTACCATATATTGTTGCCAAATATAAGCATTCAATTGTCTTTTTGTTTTTTCACAGTCCTATATATTGGATACTCAGAGGCTAACTCGTATGATAAAACAAAAGACACTTTTTGGTTTTCAAAAACTGCTTCGTACCGATAAAATGGCTCAGGTTTATCCTCTGTATACTCAACAAGACTTATCTCGCTAAATTCTCTTAAATTTGCTATTAACCATTTTCCATTTTCCTCTCCACTTATTATGACTACGTTAAGAAAACCATTTTTACTAAATTCAGCTAATTTTCGATTAAGGCTCTCCACTTTACCTTTAGCTTTATCGCCATCAAGATAGAGATAAAGTATGACTAATAAGATAAAAAATCCTGAAATTCCTTCGTACATGATGATTGAATTTTTAAATATTATAAATAATACATTTTTAAAAATTTTAATAATTAGAATAATAATTTGAAAATAAACTCAAATTCAAAATAATTTATAACATGACTTGTAAGTAATTAAGGGTTGTTAGTTAGTCGTATTATCTTCATTCATTAAACTCTTTTTGTGATACCTCATACCAATCTCCAATTCTTTTAATTTCGCCACCGATTTCAGCATCATATTCAATCATTTGAGCTAAATAATAAGTTTTATTTTGAATTATAAATTTGGCATAGGTCGTAACATACTTACCTTTTGCTTTTTCGTAATACTGCTCACTATGACCAACATCTAATTTTCTAAAAATTTCCATATTGTTTATTCTAATTTTAAATAAATTAATGATATTTAATGGATTACTCGTTCGTTTCGGATGTACTATTATGAATAGATGCTATTCATAATGTATGATAGATAATTTTTTACTTTAACGAAGGATAAAATCAACTCTTCTTTTCTGGCAGTTAATTTTCAAAACTCTGGAACATTTCTTCAAATTGTAGAATCTCTTGTTTTCCAATATCAGCTTGCTCTCTAAATTTTTTGTATTTAGCTAAAAAAGCATCAAATTTTACTGATTTCAACCATAAATTAGGGAGGTTTTTCATTGCGTTGTCCATATAACCATTAAATTCCCAATCGGTAATTCTAGTGATATTAGTTTCTTTGCTAATTAAATCTTCTAATAAATCACTTGATTTACTAGTTGGACCTTCAATAAATATCCCTTGACCTAAATAAGATTTATAATCAGAAATTGCATTATGGTTTTTATTCAACAATTTAATCATCATTATGAAAAATTCAATTTGCCCATCAGAGTACGAATTATCATTTTTTGTTTGAATTGCTTTGTCAAAATCTCTCCTTGCTAAAAAACGCTCATCTTCGTTACCATTTGCTAATTTAGAAAGTCCACTTTCTACTAATTCTTTTCTTGAAGCCATTTGATAGGTATTTTTAATGTGAAAAAAAAATTGAAATTTAAGTCATAAAGTTAAATAAAATATTTAATCAAATATGTCATTTATGGTATTATATTTTTATAATTTTAATTTTTTGAAAAAATGATACCCCTCAGTAAAAAAGCCCAAAAAACCACACTCAAAAAAATATCCTACCAAAAATTACCACCTTCCCTAAAAACTTTACTAACTTTCACTTAATATTTCTCACCACAAGAGGACACGCAATCTATATCAAAACAATTCATAACAGTCCATTGATAATCAATTATTTATGATGAAAACGAGTCTCATCTTTTTTCGCCTCTGCCTTTTGGGTATGATGGCTTTGTCTTTTGCTGCTTGTAAGCAAAAATTCACTGCTAAGAAAATGACGAAAAGCATGGCAGCTTATATCTATGCTTATACGTCTGGTACAATTGGTCGAGAACAACCTGTTCGCGTCCGTTTTACGTCTCAAATCGTCAAGCCTGAGGATGTAGGCAAGTCTGTTGACGGCGGTTTGTTTCAGTTGAACCCCGCAGTACAAGGCAGTGCAGTTTGGGAAGACCCGCAAACAATACGTTTTACGCCCACAGCGGCATTTGCTTCGGGTCAAACTTACGTGGCTTCGGTGCGATTGAAGCGCATTTTTAAAAATGTGCCAACTGATGCCGAAGAGTTTCAATTCGATTTTCGCACCCGCGAACTCTATTTTGAGGTCGTCACCGATGGTATTCAACCCGAATCCAATAATGATATGTCTCGACAAGAATTGATCGGAGAATTAAATACCTCCGACCATGCAGACGATAAAAATGTCGAGTCTGTTTTAGAAGCACGACAAAATGGTAAGTCATTGAAAATCAATTGGATACATTCGCCTGACGGTCAACATCATGCGTTTAGAATCAAAGAAGTGATGCGGGGCGCAACGGCTTCAAAAGTCGCTTTGTCGTGGACGGGTAGCTCTTTGGGTGTTTCTCAAAAAGGTAATTCGGAAGTTGTGATTCCAGCATTAGGTGAATTTGCAGCAATGAATGCACGCCTCGTACAAGATGCCGAACAATACATAAAAATCAATTTCAGCGACCCCCTCAGTATAACAGGCGATGTAAACGGTTTAATAAAGGTAAATGATTGGTTTGGCACTTTGCGGACAGCGATTGACGGCAACAGCATTTTGGTATATCCGAGTGACCGCATTACAGGCGAACACGCCTTGTATGTGGATGGTGGCATTGCCAATTTTCAAGGTAAAAAGATGGGACAATCGTCAACGTTTATGCTGACTTTCTCTGATGTCAAACCACAAGTGCGTTTAGTTGGGCGAGGCGTTATTATGCCAAGTTCTGACGGATTGAATTTCCCATTTGAAGCCATTAATCTAAATTTTGTGGATGTTGAAATCGTCAAAATATTTAACAGCAACATTCTTCAATTTTTACAAACCAATGATTTTGAAGGAGATAGCGAACTGGAACGTGTTGGACGCATCGTCATGCAGAAACGTGTGGCATTAAAAGACTTAAATCCTTCCGCTTCGACTATGAATTGGACGCGTTATGGCATTGATTTGTCTGAATTGGTCAAAAAAGACCCGAATGCAATTTATCAAGTCCGTATTGGTTTTAGGCACGGCTACACCAATTATACATGTACAGGCAGCGATGTTAAAGATGATTTGAATGGCATGACGATGATGAAAGAGCTGACGGATTTTACAGATACAGACGAAAATGGTTATTGGGAAGACAAATCAATCTGGCGGTATGATTGGAACGGCGGCGACGCAACGGGCGAATACAATTATCAAGAACGTCAAAACCCCTGTTCGCCTTTTTATTACAATAATGACCATTTTGTCCGGCGCAATGTTTTTGCTTCGGATTTGGGTATTATTGCTAAAAAAGGGGCAGATAATTCGATTTTTGTAGCCGTTTCCGACTTGAAAAGCACCTATCCGAGAGGTTCGGTTAAGTTAGATGTTTATGATTATCAACAACAATCGTTGGCATCAGCGACGACAAATTCAGATGGTGTCGCTATTTTAACAGACATAAAAGGTAAGCCGTGGGTGGTTGTCGCTACAGTTGGCGACCAAAAAGGTTATCTACCTCTCAGTAATCAGAACGCATTGAACCTCAGTCGTTTTGATGTGGCGGGTGCTGAAATGCAAAAAGGTTTAAAAGGCTTTTTATACGGTGAACGTGGCGTTTGGCGACCAGGCGATTCTTTACATCTCAATTTTATATTGGAAGACAAAGACAATAAATTGCCTGACGATTATCCCATTACGATGGAATTGTACGACCCAAAAGGTACTTTGCAATTGCGTCAAACGACGGTTGAAAATGTCAAAAATATCTATCCTTTCCGCGTTGCTACAAGACCTGATGCGCCCACAGGTACATGGCGTGCAGACATTAAAGCGGGTGGCGCGACATTCACACAACCTATTAAAATTGAAACGGTTAAGCCCAATCGTCTAAAAATAAAATTGGATTTCGACAAAAAAGAAGTCGCTGCGGGCGAGGAAAATATCTCTGGCAATTTGCAAGTCAATTGGTTGATGGGGACACCCGCGCGCAATGTCAAAACCCGCATTGAAGCGTCTATGTCGAGCATCAAAACAGAGTTTCCAAAATTCAAAGATTTTGTTTTCGATGACCCATTACGTAAATTTAAAAGTGAACCAACCGTCATTTATGACAATAATGTGGATGATAATGGTGCGGCTAAAGTGTATGCCAATTTGCCCAAAGCACAAGGCGCAGCAGGAAAAATGCGTATCGGTTTTAAAATTCGTGCTTTTGAACCTTCGGGAGATTTTTCATCTGACTATCAAACCATAGATTATTCGCCTTATAAAACGTATGTCGGCGTTGCCATTCCTACAAACAAAATGGGTGAAAAACGCTTCGATATGGGTAAAAAGAATATCGTAACTGTCGCTATGCTGGATAAAAATGGTTTCCCGTTGCGCAATCGTTTGGTGGATGTCTCCATCTATCGTGTAGAATGGCGTTGGTGGTGGGAAACGGGCACGGACGATGCTGCACAATTTACGTCTGGCAAAAATATGAAAGCCGTTGTACAACAAAAAGTAACGACCGATGGCAATGGCATGGCAGAAGTCCCCGTCACACCCGACCGTTGGGGACGTTATTTTGTTCACGCAGGAGACCCTCTCAGTGGTCACTACACAGGCGACTATTTTTATAGTGGTTATCCATGGGATGAGGGTAATGACCAAGCGGGTTTGAGTCGTAACAATGCCGCAATGTTGAGTTTTAATACATCAAAAGATAAATATGCAGTGGGTGAAACAGTGGAATTGAATATTCCGACACCTCAGGATGGAAAAGCTTTAATTTCAATAGAAAATGGCTCAAAAGTCTTAGAATCGAAGTGGATTAATACCAAAAACGGCATGACGACGTATAGTTTTAAAGCAACAGCTGCTATGTCGCCAACTGTTTATGCCTTCGTAACGCTCATTCAGCCACATAATAATACTAAAAATGACTTGCCCATTCGCATGTACGGCGTTACGGCTGTGAATGTCGAAGACCCGAAAACGCGCCTTGAACCCATCGTAAAAATGCCTTCGGATATCAAACCCGAAGAAAAAGTAACGATTGAAGTGCGGGAGAAAAATGGTCGCCCGATGGCTTATACGATTGCTTTGGTGGACGAAGGTTTACTCGATTTGACGCGTTTTGAAACGCCGAATCCATGGAATACTTTTTATGCAAGAGAGGCTTTAGGCGTTCAAACTTATGATGTGTATGATCAAGTGTTGGGTGCATATGGTGGTCAATTGGAACGGATTTTAAACATCGGTGGCGACAAAGCAGGCAGACCTAAAAATGCGCAACGCGCCAATCGTTTCAAGCCCGTTGTTATGTCTTATGGTCCGTTTTACTCTTCGGGTTTTGCTAAAAAACATGAAATTCTCATACCCAATTATGTCGGTGCCGTGCGTGCAATGGTTGTGGCAACCGATGGCTCGGCGGCTTATGGGAGCGGTGAAGCAACCGCAACAGTCACAAAACCTTTGATGGTTTTAGCGACTTTACCGCGTGTATTGACGCAAAAAGAATATTTGAAATTGCCCGTTGATGTCTTTGTGAACGATGCAAAAATTAGAAATGCCACCATTACAGTAATAGAATCAACGGGTTTGGTGCAAGTGGTTGGTAACAAATCGAAATCTGTTTCTTTTGACAAACCAACAGACAAAATGGTCGATTTTGACTTACAAGTTTTGGAAAAAACAGGTATTGCTAAATTCAAAATCGTGGCAGAAGGCGGTGGCGAACGGTCAACTTCTGATATTGAAATTGATGTGCGCAATCCAAATCCTGTTGTCACCAATATTCAACAAAGCGTTGTTCAAGCAGGTCAGGCTGTTCAAATGCCTTACAATAGCGTCGGAACTTTCGGGTCTAATGCGGCTACTTTAGAGGTTTCTTCATATCCACCGATAGATTTGGCAGCCCGTTTGGCGTATTTGTTACAATATCCTTATGGTTGTGTGGAACAAACAACGAGTGCAGCTTTTCCACAATTATACGTCGAGAAATTGATGGATATTGACGATGCTAAACAGAAAGTCGCTTCTGCTAATATCCGTGCAGCGATTGACCATTTGCGGATGTTCCAAACCGCAGATGGTGGTTTTGGCTATTGGCAAGGCGAGGATTTTGCGGACGCATGGGCGACGAATTATGTCGGTCACTTCTTATTAGAAGCCAAGGCTGCGGGTTATGCTTTACCGCCAAATATGATTGAACGTTGGGTGAAAGCACAACAATTGGTGGCTAAACGTTGGATTGCAACGCCACAAGCTGTTCCAAATGCGCCTAATACTGAGGGGGGTGGTTGGAATGAAGAAAGCCGTGATTTGACACAGGCTTACCGTCTTTACACATTGGCATTGGCGCGTTCGCCCGAATCGGCTTCGATGAATGCTTTGCGCGAAAAGAAAAACATTTCCATACAATCCAAATGGCGTTTAGCGGCGGCTTATGCAATTGCGGGTAAACCAGAAGTGGCGAACCAACTCACCACAAATTTGAGTACATCTGTCAATAAATATCGTGAATTGGGCTACACCTACGGTTCTGAATTGCGTGATCAAGCGATGGTTTTAGAAACTTTGGTCTTAATAAAAAACCAAAATCAAGCGATACAAGTGGCGCGTGAAGTCGCTCAAAAATTGAGTTCAGGCGATTGGTATGGTACGCAATCCGTAGCATATGGTCTATTAGCTATGTCAAAATTTGCAATGGGTAATGGCACAAGCTCTGCATTTTCATTTAATTATGATGTCAATGGCAAATCAGCCAACTTCAAAACGGACAAATCATTGTCGCTCATTGATTTACCTGCCAATGGTTCAAATAAATTGACGATAAAGAATACGTCCAAAACACAGCTTTTTGTGCGCTTGATACTGAGGGGTCAACAACCTGTTGGTGCAACCCAACCTGTGGCGGCTTCAAACTTGATTATGAATGTTCAATATCGCAACTTAAAAGGTGAAGCCATCAGTCCACAAAGCATCAAACAAGGCACAGATTTTTTGGCTGAAATTACAGTTGGAAATCCCGGCAGCTTGGGCAAACCGTATAAAGAAATGGCGTTGTCACAAGTCTTTCCGTCGGGTTGGGAAATCCTCAATCCACGCATGGATAGGGTACAAGGTTGGACGAATACCAGCGTGCCGCGTTATCAAGACATCAGAGATGACCGTGTGAACACCTTTTTTGACCTCGCCGTTGGCAAAACGCATACCTATCGCATTCAATTGAACGCCGCCTACGCCGGACGTTTCTGGTTGCCCACGCAGTTGTGCGAAGCGATGTATGATAACTCGATTTCTGCAAAACAAGCGGGGATGTGGGTTGATGTTGTAGCGGCGGAGCGCAAGGCAATGTGAGTTTTTGATTAATCTGTTAATAAAAAAGCCCTTTGCGTTCTGCAAAGGGTTTTTTTATCTTTTTATACAGCAAAAATGCGCTCAAACGAATCTTCCGTTTGAACGCATTTTTGCTTCTTAAACCAGTCTTCAAAAGTAAGCGTGTTTGCTTTCGATTAAATTACGCCGAACGCAGGGTATTCTACAAAGTGTCAAGTTCTATATCTGAAAGTGCTGTTGCCATTTTTATATCTTCATTAGACATGCCCATTTCTTTTAGTTTGGCTGCAACGCCTAATTTAGCTCTTTTCTCTGCTAACTCGACTTTCCCTCTTTCGTCCTGTTCTCTCATCGCAGCATAATCGTAGGCTTCCAATTCTTCCTTTTTCCATGAGTGTTTATTGGCATCTTGATAAGCGGCTTTCAATCCTTCATCGTCCACATTTTTTGGCATAACATCAAGATTTTCAACCTCTTTGATAAAAAATATCCACTTGTCTGTTATTTCTGTAAGTTCAACTAACGGTTCGTTAAACTTAGGTAGTTCAATAAAATAGAAATCCATGTCTTTGATGGTGCGCTCTCCATTTTCAACATCACAAACAGCGTGGTGAGACAAATATTTATCCCCCTCATTAAATTTGAAGTCGAAAATGCCGATGAAGATAACAGGTCTTAGTTTCGTATAATACTCTCCGCTTTCTATTTGTTGTGAATATTCTTTACTGGCGTAGTAAAGCAATCGTTTGTCCAAACCGTCTGGCTCTGCTACTTGCATCTCGATGATGTAAGTTTTGCCTCTTTTGTCCCTTGCTTTTACGTCAATAATCGAGGCTTTCAGGTTTTTGATAATAGGCAGTTGGTAAGGGTTCAGTATTTCAACATCCTCAATAATATTTTTACCCTTCAACTTCATGATAGCATTTAGGAATGAAATGAGGATTATTTTCTTGTTTTCGTTGCCAAAAATCTTGCGAAAAGCTATATCATTTTTTATATCTACAAATTGCATAATTAAACATTTTATGCAAAGTTAAGCAAAATAAAACCTTAAAAATAGTGCATATTAGGCTTTATTGTTGAATTCTTGTATTGTTGTGCAACGTCTTTCGGAAATGGGTTGGTGCAAAGAATTAACACTTGATTACCCCCCTCCCCGAGGGAATCGGGATTTTGTTCCTCAACAGTAAAAAAGCAAAAATGCGTTCAAACGAATCTTCCGTTTGAACGCATTTTTGCTTTTGAAAAGTGATTGACCTTTTTATCTGAAAGCCTGTTACGCCTGAAGATGTGCTGAATTCGTATGTGTCGCGTCTGGAGACACTAACGAGCGAAAGCGTTTTTTTAAGATGAAGAGTATAAGCCAGCGGGTCTAACTTTTTTTTATTTTTTAGCCCTTACCCTTTTTTCTTCACTTTTCGGCCATTTTGATGTAACATCTTCTCCATTGGCCAATAATACTTTGGTGAAAAGTTTAAAATAAAGCGTATCACCATTTAACTTAAATTCCTGCCAGTCCATAGCGCCTACAAAATCCGGAACATTGGAATACCTAACTGTCTCTTTATAAGTACTGCCATTTGTCTCATACGTGCCGGCAATAGCCGTACTCCATTTTCCGCTCGAATCCTGCATGATTAAAGAAAAGAAGCCATCATGAAACAATTTGAATTGACTAGTCCGACCATTCGTAATAATCTTTCCGTTGCTCTTTTCCCAAACAAGGTCCCAAGCTCCTTGCAGCGGGTCTAAAGAAGATGGGGATTGACTTGCCTTTTCCCCGGTTTCACCTGTGTTAGGCTGATTGGTTGATGAAGAACAGCTGACGATAAAAAGCAAATAAAAGCAGGCGAGTGCCCATAAATAAGGAATGCCTGTCGATGAAACCCCTAAATAAAACAAGTTGTTTTTCATATAAACGTTTTTAGTTGTTA
Organism: Saprospiraceae bacterium; assembly: GCA_043744455.1. Taxonomy (GTDB): domain Bacteria; phylum Bacteroidota; class Bacteroidia; order Chitinophagales; family Saprospiraceae; genus JAAFJT01. The sequence goes on from JAYTUQ010000440.1 coordinate 45,863, forward strand.
ATAAAATATATTTGATAATCGGGCTGCAAGCACAATCTAACAAAGAAATTATTGATTATTTAGTATACTGCTTACTTTGTGATATTCGGAACAAAAAATTTCGACTAACAGTAAAACAAAAGCCTTTTACTGCGCTGGCTTTTTGACGTGTCGTTATAAAAGGCTTTTGTTTTATGAATACTTCTTGGCTCAAAACCTAACTCAGCAGGTTTTTTAAATTAAAATTTCTTTATGACAGCGGTAAAGAAAATCTTAAACACGTTTATCGGTTCGTTTTTATTTTTTATTTGGAAAGCCATAAGACAAACAAACACCAACTGAATTTGCAGAAAATAATTTATTGGTATCATTCTTATAATTTATTGAAGTATATGTAAGAGCAATCCACTTATATCCGATTTCAAACCTTGAACCAAGAGTGCTTTTATAATCAACGTCGCGCAAAAAATCATCACCATTTAGTTTTACAAATTGGTGAGTAGTTACGCCCACTCCCAAGCGGATATTGTCAGTAATTTTCCAGAAACCAAGTAAATTTATGGGAATTCTTGTCAGCATTATGTTTGCGTTATCTGCTGCAGTCGTACTATATTTCAATCCAAAGGATGTTCGGACTTGGAATCTTTTTGCTTTATTAAGTATTCAATAGAAAGTAATCGTGTATTTTGAATCGAATTTTTTAATGATAGTTTCGACGGCTTCTTTGAGTTTTTCTTCGGATTCATAATCT
>JAYTUQ010000441.1:0-15276 GCA_043744455.1 Saprospiraceae bacterium
TTAAACTTAGACCCCAATAGTTTTTTTCTGTCTCATTCTTTATTCAACAATTTTTAAACCATAGTAGTTTTATTCCTAATTTAACAAAGTCAAGTTAAAGAACATATCGGGTTATACGTTTTTTTAAATAAACGAACTATCATTTAAAAAGATGAATCAAATCTGCCGTAATAGGTTTTAAAACTGTTTCTTAAGATAATGAAAGTAAACAATCACTTATTTTTCTAAATTTGCGCCTTATTTCCAATATTTAATACGCATTAATCAATCACCAATTTTATGAACGTCTCGCTCAATTGGCTTAAACAATACATCAATATAGACGGCACGCCTGATGAAGTTTCTGAACTTTTGACCGATTTAGGTCTTGAAGTGGAAGGTATGGCACACGTCGGCAACGATTTGGCGGGTGTCGTCGTCGGTCATGTCCTCGAATGTGAAAAAGTGCCAGATACCAAATTATCTCTCACAAAAGTAGATGTTGGTGGTGAGAATTTGCTGCAAATCATCTGCGGTGCGCCCAACGTGGCGGCTGGTCAAAAAGTCATTGTGGCTTTGGTTGGCACAACCTTAACGTTTAAAGATGGTAAAACTTTGACATTGACCGAACGCCCTGTGCGCGGCATGGCGTCGCAAGGTATGATTTGCGCGGAGGATGAGTTGGGTATTGGTGACGACCATTCGGGTATCATCGTTTTGGACCAAAACACGCCTATTGGCAAACCCGCTAAAGAGGTTTTTGGGCTTGAAAAAGACGTTGTTTTTGAAGTAGGTTTAACGCCCAATCGTTCTGATGCGATGGGACATTTGGGTATTGCGCGCGATTTGTCGGCGCGTTTGAAAGTGCATCATGGCGGTGGCGATGTGCGTTTGCCCGACGTATCAGCATTTAAAGTTGATTCTAATGCCTTGAAAATCAATGTTTCCGTAGAGGATACTGAGGGGTGTCCTCGTTATTCTGGCGTGTGCATCAAAGGTGTAAAAATTGGCGAATCGCCGAATTGGTTGAAAAATCGTTTGGCGGCTATTGGCGTCAATTCGATTAACAATGTCGTTGATATTACAAATTTTGTCTTGCATGAAATCGGTCAACCGCTTCATGCTTTTGATTACGATAAAATTGGTGGTGCAAGCATCGTGGTCAAAACATTGACAACTGGTACAAAGTTTAAATCATTGAAAAAGAATGAGTTAGGTGAATATCTGACCTTAAATTTGACGGACGAAGACTTGATGATTTGCGATGGCAATGCAACGGGCATGTGTATTGCGGGCGTTATTGGCAATCCTACTGAGGGGGTGTCTGCGGGCACGACGAATATCTTTTTGGAGTCTGCGCACTTCAACGGTAAACGTTTGCGTCGTTCTTCTTTTCACCACAATACAAGAACAGATGCAGCAAAAACCTTTGAAAAGGGGACTGACCCCAACATCACTTTGTTCGCTATGAAACGCGCGGCTTTGTTGATTAAGGCGTTGGCGGGTGGTGAAATTGCTTCAGAAGTGGTAGATATTTACCCAAAACCCATTGATAATCAACGTATTGCAGTCAATTTCCTAAATGTCGAAAGATTGATTGGACAAAAATTTGACACTGCTTATTTGAAAAAAATATTGGCAGCGTTGGACATGGAAATTGTGGAAACGATTGATAATGAAAACGTTGTCGTGAGTGTGCCGACGAATAAATCGGACGTTTTGCGGGAAGCCGATGTGATTGAAGAAATTCTTCGCATTCATGGCTTTAACAATGTGCCGATGCCGAATCAAATTCGTTCTGCGATTACGGAAACAGAGCGCATTGATCGCAACCGCATTAAAAATTTAACGGCTGATTTCTTCGCTGCAAACGGTTTTAATGAAGCCATGGGGTTGAGTTTGAGTCAATCTAAATTTTATAAGAATGTAGAATTGATTGATAATCAACGTCTTGTTTATGTCAATAATACGTCAAATGTGCATCTTGACATCATGCGTCCGACAATGTTGGTTTCCGCTTTAGAAGCCATTGCGCATAACCAAAATCGCCAATCGGCTGATTTGCGTTTGTTTGAGTTTGGAAAAACGTATTTGTTAGGCGACAGGCAACAGGCAACAGGGGACAGTTTGGGTTTTGAAGAAACAGCGCATCTTTCAATCGTTGTAACAGGTAGTAAATATGGTGAAAGCTGGCGCGTCAAAAACGGCGGTTCAGCGGATTATTTTACTTTAAAAACCTACGTTCAAGGTATTTTAACAAGGCTCGGTATCGGTGGTTTGCAAGAGACAGCGATAACAAACGCGCAATTTGCTTTTGGTTTGAAATATCACCGCGGTGCGCAGACATTGGTGGAATTTGGTAAAGTACAACCTAAATTGCGTAAATCTTTTGATGTAAAACAAGATGTGTATTTCGCTGATTTTCAATGGGATAATATCATAAAAGCATTGAAAAATGCTAAAGTCGGTTATACCGAAATCAGCAAGTACCCCTCAGTAAGACGTGATTTAGCATTGGTTTTAGACGCTTCGCGTACCTTCGGGGAGATTTCGCAAATCGCTCAAAAATCCGTTAAAAAGCTCTTGAAAGATGTCAATTTGTTCGATGTTTTTGAAGACGAAACCAAACTCGGTGTAGGCAAAAAAAGCTACGCCGTAAGTTTCATTTTTGAAGATAAAGACAAAACGTTAGGAGAAAAGGACATTGAAAAAGTGATGTCAGATTTGATTGCGAAGTATGAGAAGGATTTAGGGGCAGTGATAAGGCGTTGATTTTAAAATAGTTAGGGAAGATTTTGGATTTTCCCTAACTTCATTTTAACCCTAAAACAGTAACTCTCGCAGCTAAAAGTTGCCGATATTTTTCTTTTAAATCATCTGACAAAAAACAAATATCGAGCAAATCAAACCATTTTGGTATCGCTGCGGTGAGTTCATCTAAAACTTGTTGAACCGTTTTGTCCGATAGTTTCAACCGTTCTTTTCCATAATAATTGACCAATAATGTGCTATCGATTTTTCGCTTTTTTCCTGCTAAAGGCAATGCCATTTCTTCAATATTCGCCCCCCTTAGTACAATCGTCGTATTGAGTAAATCGTAGGCAGGTGATAGTTCAACTTTATTGTTGCGGGTAATCAGCGTAAAATTTTTGAGGTGTGCATCTTCATTGCCAACCAAAAAATTGAATAAAACCAAACGAAACAGCTTCACTTTTTCAAGCATCGGAAACGTGCAGAATTGTTCAATGGCCGGCACCAATTTTTCCATCGAAGCATCGTATTTTGTGTTTCGGTCAAGCCCAAGTAGTTGTGCAAAATCTTCTGTTGCTAATTTTTTTCCTTTGCCAATGCGGTCAAATCGGCGTATAAAATACGTTAAACTCCCGTCTTTTGAGCCAATTAAGCCTGTTATTGGCACCTCTATGCCCGTTTTTGCTGCCATCCACATCGTCACAGCTTCATTTTCAGGTAATTGTGGAAAATCTCTATTTTGAGGTTTTAAAATAAACGTGCCACCTAAATCAGTTATGTCAAATGCCTGTTTACGAACATTAAGTACGGCACTCAATTTAGGCTGAACGCCTTGAATACTCATTTTTTCGGCACGGCTAACGGCTTCAAACCGTTGTTCATCGGCTGAATACGGTAAATCGCTTAAGTCAGTTAGGTTTTTTGATAATAAAGCCAAACCTTTTGGGCTATAAGCGGCATCGCCGCAGGGCGTGTATGTAATGCGGCAATAGTTCATTTTTCAAAAACAGTAACTGCGCCTACAAGGTCTTGACCGACCGCAAGCAATTGTGAAAAATAATCGAAACGGTTAATCTTCCGAATCCGCAACAAGCCTTCTAACTGTCCACCTTCGGGCAGTACACCGTCAAAAAAAGGTGGAAAAGTGGCAAATTCATAGACCCCCTCAGTATAAAAAGGCATTGTTAGCGATACAGGCGCACCTTTATAATCTGTATGATACACAAAGCTATAGCGTTTGTCATCTGTTTCTGTCAAAATACCTGCTTCGAGGTCGTGAACTTTTACAGTGGCTTGTCTCATGTGTGTAAATCTTTTTTTAGATTCTGAAATTCCGTCATCAAAGGACTTTGGAATTGCATTTTGATATTCAAAGTCGCCAAAACCTTTGCCAATGACCGATATTGTACCGTGTCTTTAGCATGTTCGATATCAAAAACAACCGTTTTGCCTACGTCTGCGAGGTCTGCGAGTTGATTGCGGGTCAAGCCTGCCCTTTTGCGATGAAATTGAATAAGTAAGGCTATGTCATTAAAGGTCATTTATTTACTGTTTTGACGGTAAAAATAGAAATTTTTCTTTAGAAAAACAAATGAATAGGGCTAATGATTTGATAATTTACCGTTGGGGCAGCAAAATATTCCCAAAAAACACCAAATCAGTTTAAAATTTTAAAATATATCACTAATATAGATTGAAAAGCGTACAAAGTATTCACAATTTGAGAATATTTTTCTACTTTCGTGGTAGTTTAAAATACAACTTATTACATGAATACAACGAGCATCATAACACAACGCTTTATCAAGTGCCATAATAAACTCAAAGAAAATAAGACCATTAAAAGTAGCCGTCAGTTTGCTGTTGAGCTTGATTACCTGCCGCAAAGTTTGAGTGAAATTTTGAAAAATCGGCGCGATGTGACGATAGAGGTGCTGCGTAAAGCGGTTGAAACCTTCAAAATCAATCCCGTTTATTTGTTTACAGGTGAAGGTGCTATGTTTTTGACCGAAGAAAATCATAAAAATCTTCATATATTAACGGTTATGACTGATGTAGCGGACGAGGAACGCATTATTCATGTACCTGTTCCTGCTCAAACGTCATATGCAAGCGAATTGAGCAACCCTAAATTCATTCAAAATTTACCCAGTTTTACTTTGCCTGACTATAAATATCAAGTTGGCACGCATCGAAGTTTCGATGTGGCGGGCGATTCGATGGAACCAACGCTTTTTGAAGGCGATAAAATCGTTTGCAGCTATATTGAACCGACTTTGTGGGAATTGGGCATGAAAGACAGTTACGTTTATGTCATTGTCACGCAAGACGATATTGTTGTGCGACGCGTATTTAATCACTTGAAAACCAATAAGTTATTGGAAGTACATTCCGATAATAAGTTCTATGATCCTTATGATATACCCCTCAGTATGATTCGCGAAATTTGGTATGTCCGTGCTAAAATTAGCCCATTTTTGCCTGCACCCAATCGCATACAACATTTGTTCTATGAAGACATGAATGGCTTGAAAAATACAATAACAGAGCAATCACGACTCATCGAAAACCTGAACCAAACAATACAGAAGTTAGTGGACCTAAAATGATGTTTTATTTGGCAATCAAATCGTCATTCTGTTTGTTTTAAGAATATTATTTTAAACTGTGACCAAATTTTGTTTTGAAGTCTTTATAGTAGTTCGATTGAAAAATAAACTAAGTTCTTGTTTAATTGTGAAAAAACGGTTTTTTGTAAAATATATTTAGGTTTTTTGTGGATTTACTTGTATTTTATTTTTTGTTGTTTTACCTTGTGGCGTTTAAATAAATACAAGTTAACGATCACACAAAATTAAATTTTGCTAAATTATGACGGATAAATTTGACCCAATTGATTTAAAGATTCTTAAAATCTTACAAGAGAATTCTAAAATCACAAACCTCGACCTCTCAAAGAAAATTGGTCTTTCACCTGCGCCAACACTCGAGCGCGTTAAAAAATTAGAAAGCACGAATGTTGTTATCAGCTATCATGCAGCAGTCAACCCTCAAGAAATTGGCTTGAATGTCAAGACATTCGTTCTCGTTTCGTTGGCATGGCAAAAAGATAATGCTTTGAACAATTTCCTCGACAAAATCAAGGAAATTGATGAGATAACAGAGTGCTATATCATCACGGGTGAGGCGGATTTCCTTATCAAAATTGTTTGTAAAGACATTCCAACTTACGAACAATTATTGTTTAAAACGCTTTCTCAAATTGAGGAAATTGAGCGTTTAAAAACTTTGATGACGCTGTCAACTGTTAAAGATTCGAAGGTTTTGCCCTTTAAATATGAATAAATACACGTAAAAGATATTGTTATGGGCTGCGCCACATTTCTGTTTTGGAGGTGTGGCGTTTGTCATTTTAAAATATACCTTATGAAAAAAAATAAAAACTCACTCGTTTGGCAAATAATCCCTCAAAATACTGAGGGGGGTAAAAATAGCTTGTACATCATAGGTACAATGCACGTCAAGGATGCACGAGCTTTTCAATTTGAGCATTTATTTTATGACGCTATATTACAATGTGAAGCCTTTGCCACCGAATTTAACCTCGATGATATGCAAAGCCAAACGGACTTTACGCTGTCATTGCCCGATGATTTGCAACTGTCAGATGTGATTCAACCTAAGACTTTTGAACGTATAAGTCGTGTTATCGAACAAAAAATGGGCTTGCCTTTGGTGCATTTTAACGCCTTGAAGCCCATCATTGTTACCAATATGTTGACCGAAAGTGTCTTGTCGAGTGACCGATTGATGTCGCTTGATGAGACTTTATGGCGTTTTGCATCTGAAAATGGGAAGATACAGAGGGGTATCGAAACGTTTGAGGAACAAGTGGAAATTTTGAATAAGATGAGCCTTGATGAACAAATTAAAGGATTGAAAGACTTATCTTCAAATTTTTCAAAATTTAGAAAACAATTGCTTCGAATGACAAAGCTCTATGAACAAGCAGATATTCAAAAACTGTATAAAGCGGCTAAAAAAACGGCAAAAGGGAGTCGCCGCCTTTTGTTATATGATAGAAATGAGATTATGGCGCAGCGTATTGCGGATATTTCTAAGGAAATGACCTTGTGTGCGGCTATCGGTGCAGGTCATTTGGCGGGTCAAAAAGGTGTTTTGCGGTTGTTGAAAAATAAGGGCTTCAAGGTGAAACCTATTTTTAAAACACCTATCTGACTATGCGATAAAAGATAACTTAGCGTATAGGCGTTGCAAGACTAAAACATGCTTGTTTGATTGACATCAATTTCAATCAATTCCGTTGCAGATACTGAGGGGGTAAGTATTTTAATCATGTCAGGTAAAAAACGCTTAATAACACGAAATTTATGCGTATAAATACCCCGTTCTTCGTTGAAAATGCCAAAATGATCAAGTTTATCTATGCGAACTTGCCCGGCGGCGTGTATGATTTTATTGTCTGCCAAAACGATACCGACGTGTATGATGCGTCCTTTGTCGTTTTCAAAAAAAGCGAGGTCGGCAGGTTGCGCCAGTTCTATAAAATCAATCAGTCGCCCTTGTTCCACTTGTTGCGCAGCATCACGTCGCAGACGAATACCCGCCATACGGAACACGATTTGCGTAAATCCAGAACAATCAATGCCAAAAGGGGAGCGACCACCCCACAGATAAGGGGCGAAAAGATAACGGCGCGCCAATTTGACAATGAATTCAGGCGTTGGCGTCATACGCCCGTTGTTGAGTGCTGACCCATTAAATGTATAATGTTTTTTACCTACATTAACATTTAATCCGTCAAAAAAAGGCAATGTTGCGCCCAATGTAATAGGTAAAAAATGGTCATTATTGGTCAAAACGGACATTAATTCGAGACAAAAGCCATGATTTTCACGATAATTATGGGCTTCTTCTTCCGATATAAAACGCAATTGACGCACATCCATCCAACCTTCATAACCATCCCAATCGCACCGAATATGACACCAATTTTTTTTAGAACGACCTAAAATTTCAAGAACATCCACTAATTCGCCGAATAGGAGTTGGGTCACAATCTCTTCCTTGTCGGCAGCACCTGCACGGACGGGAACAACACTTAATTGGCAAAAGGCAGGATTTTTCATTGAAATTGTTTGCTTTATGATTGATTATTATTTCGTATATGAAAAACGAGATTAATAATCAATTTCTTAAATTCGGTTCAAAAATAATAACTAAATGTAAGATACCGTTAGAATGACAAAAATAAAATTTGGAAAGTGGTTATTGGTTCAAGGTATATGGGTTATCGGTATATTCCGAAATCATTAACCAATTTCTGAATAAGCCAATCACTATACACCAATAAACTGTTAACCAATCACCAATAACGCATCAATTTTTCTACTTTTGCACGAATTTTGATATAATCGTTTTATGAAAAAAATACAACTCTTATTACCCATTTGGCTTTTTGCTACGTCCCTTTTGGCACAAGATCGCCATTTCTCACAATTTTATAGCTCTCCCTTGACCCTTAATCCAGCATTAACGGGTGCTTTTGATGGCAAATATCGTGTGGGTGCGTTGTACCGCGACCAATGGCGTGGCCTACTGGAACAACCGTATCAAAATTTTTCTTTTGGTGCAGATTTACGGCTTGATGCGCCGTTTTCAAGCAAATCAAATCCAGATAAAATGGGTTTGGGTTTGTTATTTTACAAGGATATTATCAACTCCCTTGATTTTTCGACCACTCAAATTGCGCTTTCGGGTGCATATCATAAATCATTGGATTTGGGCAGTACGCAATTTTTATCAATGGGTTTTCAACTGGGTTTGTCGCAACGCAATGTCAATTACGACAATTTGACCTTTCAAGACCAATGGAATGGCGTTAACGGCTATTCATTGCCACGCGGTGAACGTTTGCCAGAAAATAATTTTGGTTATTCCGACTTATCTACGGGCATTAATTATGCTATAAATCCAGAACCAAAAGTGGCATTTTTTGCAGGTTTGGCATATCATCACTTCAATAAACCCAATGTTTCATTTTTTAAAGGTGCAGATATACCCAAACAACCGCTTTATTCACGCATTTCAGCTCAGTTAGCAGCGCAATTTCCGATAAATAAGGAACATACTTTAACGATGTCGCCGCGCATATTGGTGGCTTCGCAAGGACCTCATTTTGAAGTAAACGCGGGTACAAATTTCCGTATTGAAGTGGATAAAACGTATGGTACTTCCTTGCATTTAGGCGGTTGGGTACGTCCTGTGAAAAATATTGATGGCTTCAATATTGATGCTGTGGTATTAATGGCGGGGTTAGAATATAACAGTGTATTGTTTGGCTTTAGTTATGACCTTAACTTACCGACCTTACAAAAGTATAAAAGAACCGCAAATGTCTTCGAAATCTCTTTGATTTACCTTGGAGAGTTTGAAAATGATGAGTTACTTTGCCCGACTTTTTGAAATTAGAAGATATGAAAATTACTGTTGTTGGCACGGGCAATGTCGCCTATTATTTAGGTAAAGCATTGAAAACTCAAGGCGTTGAAATAACGCAAGTTATAGGGCGTAATGCCTTGAAATCATCTTGGTTAGGTGATGTTTTGCAAACAAAATCAACAACATTTTTGGGCAATATAGATACATCGAGCGATATTTTTATCATCGCCGTTTCCGATAATGCTATTGAAGAAGTGGCGGAAAAACTCTCGAAAAGTATATCATCTTCTCTTGTCGTCCATACATCAGGTTCTATTTCTTCTAGCGTCTTAATTCCTTTTTTTAGGCATTGTGGTGTTTTTTATCCGCTTCAAACCTTTTCGATGGGGCGTGAACCCAAATTTGATAACCTGCCCATTTTTATCAATGCAACCCCTCAGTATCATGTCGATTTTTTAGAAAAATTAGCCCTAAAAATCAGCACCCGCGTTTATTTTATGTCCGATGATGACCGATTAGCTTTGCATGTGGCGGCTGTTTTTGTCAATAATTTTGTCAATCATATGTTCAAAATTGGCTCTGACATAGTCCAAAAACACAATTTACCTTTCGATGTTTTGTTACCTTTGATTGAAGAAACAGTCCATAAAATTGGCAAAAATGCTCCAATTGATATGCAAACAGGTCCAGCCGTACGTGGTGACAATGTGACGATTGAAAAACATTTGGCATTTATAGAAATGCATACCCCTCAGTATGATTTGCTCTATACTATATTGAGCATCGGTATTAATCCCGAATTGAATTTAAATAAAACGCACTGAAAATATGAGAATAGTCGGCGACATCGCACATCCACAAATGAAAATAACCATTTTCAAAAATGATGGAAAATTCAGTCTAAAATGTGAAAGTGGATTGTTAGAGCAATTGTATAAGTTCCGTGATGACGACCGTTTGGCAACTGTTGAGGATGTCAAAAAGATGGTTGATACCTCATTTATACACAAAATGGAAGAAATACTGAGGGGTATGTATGATGCCAAAATAGGGGCTATGCACCGCAATTTAGCACGACCCGAAGAGGAAGAGTTTGAGCACATCGTTTAATTTTCCATTTTAGACTCATCCATAAGCATTTCCATTCTGTATTTTTCCCATTTTATCTTTTTGGTTATGCCATAATTTTCAAGGCGGTTGTGGTAGTAGAATAATGTGCTGAAATCATCGCTTTCGATATCCCCGTTCTTATTGAACATCAAGGGTTTACGCACATGATAGTTGCCTAAATTATTGATGCCATCTATCAAAAGTTCAGAAGCAGGCTGATGAATCACATCACTCAATTTCAACCTATTTTTCTTGGCTAATTCAAAAAGAGCTTGTTGAACGGCTTCGATAGCTGCTGTAAAATTATCTATTGGAAAGACAAAATCGTCGGTTGGCAAACGCAAAAGGGCATAAAGGTCAAAGTTGTCATTAGTCGTTTTTAAGATATTGAAAGCTGTAAAAGCGACAACATGTGAACTTAACACGATATTTTCTCTATGAAAACGGTCAACAATACGGTCAGCAAGTAGTTTAGTATATTCTGCTTCGCGTTGCAAATCAGTTTGGATGACCCCCTCAGTATTGAAGTAATCGCTGATATTCAGCTTGTGATGACGCACATCGAAACTCGTGCCTTCGGCATCCACAAAATTTCCCATAATATCTATGGGTTTACCAAACGACAATATAATATCCGATTTTTTAGCAAAATATTGCCAAATAAACTTCAACCATTCGCGGATAGAATTTCCTGTCGCGCGACCTGCTATGTATTTTTCTTTACCCGTTATTTGGAGATGTTGCCGAATCAAAAAAGGTGCTTCAAGCACAAAATGGTAGCTCATGACAAGTGGCACGATGAATATTTTTGTCGGTTCATCCTTCTTTTCTGTTACTTTTTGATTGCTAAACTGTTGACATAAAACCCTTTGCGCTTCTACAGCTGTGCCAAGTAAGCCCATTTTTAAACGGGTTTCAATCATACCATTTCTTGAACGTGTGCCACCTGGGAAAAAAAGTGTATTCGTGCCACGTACAATGGACAGCATGGACATGGTTTTCAAGGTTTCGAGGTAAATAGGATTTTTCTTACGTCTATCGACGCGATAAGCACCCAACCGATTCATAAAGAAAGCCGCGGCACCCGAGTTATAGAGGTTCAGCCCTGCCCCATAACTGAACGACGGCAAGCCTACAAATTGATCCATGGCAAAACCAACGAGTATCGAATCAATATTACTAAAATGCGTTGGGACAACAATGACAACCCCTTTTTTCATCAAAGCTCGTACCATATCCATTTCGCCATATACTTGAATCCGCTCATGTAAGCGATTACGAGAACTTAGAATTCGCCACCAACGTTCTGCGGCTGCATTTAGCAGGCGGTTAAAAAAAGTAAAGAGAAACAAACGTGCAAAACGAAATGTTGGAATCGAAAAAGTGCCGACAATCTCAGTCGAGTAACGATGAATGATGCGCTGAATAACTTCTTTTTGCGTCTCTATGGCTTGTAATTTAGGCTCATTTTCAGTTTTGAAGAGCTTTGAACGTAGCCGGTTCCAAAATTGTCCTTCATTGGGCGGGTCTACTTTCCAAGGCGATTCTTTCACCCGAATACGTTCTAAATATATCGTCTCTGCTATCAGGTTATATAGTTTTGGATGCTCTTCCATCAGGCGATTGAGCGTAAACTCGTCAATTTCTTCTATAAAACGCCGTCTATCTTGACTCAATGCATAAATAGGCCATTGGTCAATTCGGTCAAATACTTGTGGATATGGATTAGTGGGCTGCATAATATAAATGGATAGTTGAAAATGGATAATGGATAGTTTGGAAATGGATAGTTGAAAATGGATAATGGAAAATAGAAAATAATTAGTAGCTTTTTTAACTATCCATTATCCATTTTCAACTATCCATTTCCAAACTATCCATTTTCCATTGAATTATAGTCACTATTCGCATCTTCAATAAAGCTTAAAATCTCAATGCGTCCGACTTTACGTTCAGCAGAGGTGATATACTGAGGGGGTAGAGTTTCCCAATTTTCGAGCAGTTTTTGGTTAAAATTATCAATATTTCGCTTTCTATCGTCTGCTTTTATGCGATCAGTTTTAGTAAAAACGATGACAAAAGGAATACCATTTTCCCCTAATTTATTGATAAAATCGAGGTCATTTTGTTGCGGTGGCACCATAGCATCGACCAGTACAAATACATATTGCAAGGTTTCACGTTTGCTCAAATAATACCAAATCATGCGTTCCCACTCTTCGCGCATTGTCCTCGAAATACGAGCATAGCCGTAGCCGGGCATATCCACAAGATACCAAGCATCATCAATGCGAAAATAATTCATCGTTTGGGTTTTGCCAGGCGTTCTCGACGTTTTAGCAAGGTCTTTTTGTTGACAAAGCATATTGATTAGTGATGATTTTCCGACATTTGACCGACCAATAAACACATATTCTGGCTTGCCATCGGTTGGGCATTTATCCGTTCTCATAAAGCTGCCAACAAATTCAGCTTTTATATTAATGGTTATTTCTTTTTTCATTTTCGATTTTGAAATTTTTTAATGGAAAAAAAGATTTATAAAAAATTGAAAATCAAATTATTATAAATTTCAACTCTCAGCATACCCCTCAGTATGAAAAGTATTTTTAGCTGTGCAAAGCTAAAATATTTTTCTTAAACGGGTTAAGATTCTGTTAAACGTGTAATTTTGTGCGCCTCAAAAATCACAATCTTGTGATAGTATCGTTAATAAAAACAAAAATTAAAATTCATAAAGGATGAAAAAACTAATGATTCTTTTCTTGTGCATAACTATGGCACAAGTCGCTGTTCAAGCTCAAGTAAAACTTGGTTTAAAGGTCGGTGTCAGCACACCCGACATAAAACCTGCCGATGTGACGGCATTACGCTTCAAAAGTGGTGCAGATTCTTTCTCTCTCAAAGTCAACGATGCCAATTACGGTTACCATGTTGGTGGATGGGTGCGCTTGAAATTGGGTGTGGTATATTTACAACCCGAAGTATTATTTAACTCAGCAAAAGTTAAATACAGTTTGAAAAAAACGAGCGGAACTGCTCTCGTCGATACCCTTCGAAGTGAACGCTTCAATAACTTAGATATACCGATTATGGTGGGTTTCAAGTTAGGTTCTTTCCGCGTCAATGGTGGACCTGTGGCGCATATTCATCTCAATGGCGATTCCGATTTGTCTAAATTATCAGATTACAAAGCCAATTTCCAGTCTGCCACATGGGGTTATCAAGCAGGCATAGGCTTGGATTTTGGAAAATTAGGACTTGATTTACGCTATGAAGGTAATTTTAATAATTTTGGCAACCACATTACTTTTGGTGGCAATAGCTATGAATTTAATAAAACCCCCTCGCGTATGACTTTGGCTGCTGCATTTAGTTTTTAAAAAAGGTCAAATTTTAAACTTTAAAAAAGTTTAAAAATCAATAATTTATAAGATAAAAAAAAGGCAAAGCATGGAATTCCACGCTTTGCCTTTTTTTTACGAGCGGAAAACGAGGCTCGAACTCGCGACCTTCGGCTTGGGAAGCCAACGCTCTACCAACTGAGCTATTTCCGCAAGTGAGCCATTGAGTCATTTGCCATTTGCTTAAAAATGACGTATGACTCAATGACATATTGACAAATGACTTCTTTATACTTCGAAAGGAATTTTTAAGACTTGACCAATTTCGATTTTGTCAGGATGATCAAGAACATCCGTATTCGCCTCATATATTTGCGTATATTTTTTTGGCTCTTCATAAAAATGTTTAGCAATTTTTCCTAAAGTATCACCTGATTTCACTGTGTACTTAGCGTAATAATCGTTTGTGGCGACGTTAATATCTGCAACCAAGTCAGAAGGAGCATCACCACCGATTTCTTTAATTTTGTCCCAGATTAGATTTTTTTCGTATTGCGTGTCGACAGTGCCTGTAACGATTAATTTACCGTTTTCTTCTTTGACAGAGCCGTTTTGAGCTCCTAATTCTTCTCCAAGATTTAATACTGCTTGGTATTTGGATTGTAATGACATAATTAAATTTAATTTTAAAAATTAGTGAAATAAGCTATTTTTTTTCTAAAGCGTTATGACGACAAGGTTTTCTAAAAGACACAATTTTAAGGACTTTTATTTGAATGTACAATTTTCAACTTTCTTTTTGATATTTGATAATGTTTTAAGGTTTTTTATTTCGCAAAGAGATACAATTAAAAATGTAATATATACAAGCTGTTTAAAGTTTGTTTTTATTCACTGATTTGATGTCAGAAACAGGATTGGGATAGGGATTTAACCCCCTCCCGATATTCTCGGGATGTTCCATAAGTATTTTCGTGTTTTGAGGGCTAATTGTTTTATAATTGAAAAAGCCGATGCTTCCTTTTGAAACATCGGCTTTTCTGCATCATATCGGACTAAAATTACTTCCGAACAATGAGTTTTTTCGTCTGCACTTCCTTTCCATATTGCAGCGTCACAAAATACGTCCCATTTGGATAATCCACTGTCGAAATGGGTAAACTGCCGTTGGTGACACCCCTCAGTATCTGACTGCTAATCACTTGCCCTGATGCCGCTTTGACTTCTATGGTTGCATCGGTGGCTTGTGGAAATTGATAGGTGACATTCACTTGATTGCGGGCAGGATTAGGCGATACGGTGAAGCCTTGTTTAAACATGCCATTTGTCTGACTTTCATTTGTGGTAATTTGAGCAGCACTATCGGGATTTGCGGATTCTTTTGTCAATAAAGCAGTCAGATTCGGATTGTCATTATCGGCGACGCTTTGATTGGGTGGTGGTTGTCGGGTTTTGATGCCAGCCATAGAAGGTAGCAAGGCACTGATGTCCTCGCCTTTGTCTTTACCGACGCAGAAAACAGGGATGCGGATGCTGTCTTTGAAGTTACCTATTTTGGGCAGTTTGATATTGCTGTTTGAGTTGAAATTATGGATAAACATAAGGGCTTTTGCGCCTGAACGTTGCGCCA
>JAYTUQ010000442.1:0-15227 GCA_043744455.1 Saprospiraceae bacterium
TTGCTCAAATGCTTCACGCAACGCCTCGCTTGAGGTGCTGTAATTTAATTTTGCAACAAAAATATTCATCTGAAAAAATTTAAAAATATAATAAAAAAAAGTAAAAAATACAAGGGAAATAAACAGGATTGGAATAAAACCATAGGAGTAAAGCAAATGGAAGAACTCGAAAATTTAGGTGTAAAAGACCAAACCCTCAGGCAGTCAATTTAGCCCTGCTGCTTATTATATTTGGTAAAGATACGTTTGTTTATATAGTTTTTATGTTTTTGTTATTATTTATAGCTTTTTTTACATCATTTACATCATTTTTTTTCAAAATCCTTTGAATAAAGTTGACTGGAAACATCAAAACGGTATCCATGCGCACGCTGGTAAGTATTTTTTCACAAACAAAATGGGTCTTTATAACTGTTTGAGCCTTTATACTGAGGAGAAGTTGGATACGAAAAGTTCAAAATATTTCCTTCATTTGAGCAATTTTCAGTATAAGCTCTGTCCTTTTTGATTTTCAACGTTTTACAAACGATTTAAAAATCCAAACTATGAGTAAGCTTAGAGCTGAACCTACGGCGAGCCAACCCAATAAATCACCATATCGCGCATAGAAAGTCATATCATCATTCAATGCGATGCGTTGTGAAATGACGGCATCTGTGCCATACACCGTTGGTTGTTCAACGTCACCCCGAAGATTTACAAAGCAACTTGTGCCTGTATTGGCAGAACGAACGACTTCACGACGCAACTCGATAGCCCGCAACGAAGCGAATTTTTCATGCTGCTGATAACCAGGCGTATTGTCCCACCAACCATCATTTGTGACCACGAACAAGGCTTGCGCTCCTGCCAAAACATAACCTCGGCAATAATCACCGTATATAGATTCATAGCAAATGGCTGTACCAACGGCTTTTGTACCATCTTTACTGCGAAAAACAGAGCGTTCGTCCTGCATTCCTAAGCCCCCGACTGTACCACCGAATTGGCGAAACAAAGGCTTTGCCCAACCGAATAGGAAGCCATAAGGCAGTATTTCAGGTCCAGGAACGAGTTTCGATTTTTTATAAATGGGCAAACGCCACCCCTCAGTATTTTCTGCTTTTGTTGTATCAAAAACTAATAGTGTAGAGGCGTTGTAATTTTCCCAATACGTTATCGTTCCGTCTTGATTGTCAAATTCGCGGACAGTTCGAGGTAAATTATCAGGCTTTTTCAAGGCATAAGCAGCATAAACTTTTAGGGCATCAATACCCATCACAAGTTGTAGTTTGGGATAACGATTGACAAAATTTTGCCATTCTCTGACTTCTGGTCTGTTTTGAAAATGGTCAACATCGTGAAAATCGAAGCTCGTTTCTGGAAAAACGAGGTAATCCGTTGTTGAATCCAATTTTTCAATCGCTAACTTTTTGAATTTTTGAAACTGGTTATACCAAGGCACATCAAATTTTTCATAATGTGGCTCATAATTAGGCTGCACGACGACAACATCGGCGTAGCGTTCCATACGTTTTTGATTACCTTTTTCAGACCAATTATCATACATGAAGCGAGACAAAACGATGGGAATAGCTAATGTCAAAAGGGCTACCCACGTCAAGCGAGACGCTCGTTTTTTTTGATATAATGCTTGCTCAGCTATCTTAAAAGTAAGAACATTCAAGACCAATATCCATAAAGAACCGCCAAAAACGCCCGTATATTCATACCATTGCACCCATTCTGGCTTTTGGGCAAAGGCATTGCCAAGCGTCAACCAGGGCCAAGACAATTCCCAATTGAGGTGTAAAAACTCCCAACCCAACCAATAAGATACAAAAATAGCTGCATGCAAAACAGGCGATAAAGTTTTACCCCCCCTCAGTCCCGCCTGTTGCGGGATTTCGTACCTCAATATATTCGCCGTTTTGTGGAACGCCCAGAACGCCCACGCCATAAATAAGGCATTGAGGTAATTTGCCAACATACCCGCTATCAAACCCGCATTGGCAACCCAGAAAGTAGAACCTATATTCCAAATAATGAAGGCGTTGAAGGCATATTTAACAATGCCTTGTTTTTTCCCGTCCTCAGTGGCTTCGGCTCTCGCAATGGCAGCATTTTGCTCCGAAATTTCCTTTTGAATCATCAAAAGTGGTATAAAACCAACAAACATAAGAACAGTCAAGGGTGAAATTGGGAAACCCAAAGTCAATAAGATGCCACTCATTGTCGAAAGCAAAAGCCATCTTTTATTGTATTTTTTTTCAAAAATAAAAACAATAAATGCCCAAACAGCCAGTAAGAGAGGCAACGTCCACCATGACCAAAGTAGCCGTTGCGACATCGTATAACCACAAAAAGCCAGCGTTATGAGTGCGATGGCGATACCGCTAAATTTTAAGTTGCGATTCATTTTTTTAATTTCAAAAACAGGAGGTGTTAAGATAAAACCTTTTCAAAGCGACAAATATAGTTTAGTGCAATTGGTTACAATTTAAAATAACCGTAAAGTTTTTTTATTGAAGACGAATAGTTTGTTTAGTTTTTAAACTAACTTTACGGCTTTTTAAATAAAAACCCTTACAATTGTCAAAAATTGCTAAATTTCAAGCATTTTTGCGCCCAAAGACCAAAAAGGCAAGGAAAAAAATAAAATATTAGACATAAATCGTTCAAATAAAAAAATATGACAACATTCGAGCACATCAAAGTCACTGGTAAAAAAGATACTCGTAGTGGCTTTGGCGACGGCATTTTGGAAGCCGCAAGAGAAAATCCGAATATCATAGCCCTCACCGCTGACCTTGCGGGATCTATGAAACTTGATGCACTTATTAAAGAGTTGCCTAAACAATTTGTTCAAGTCGGTATAGCAGAAGCGAACATGATTGGTATTGCAGCAGGTTTGGCAATCGCAGGAAAAATACCTTTTACGACGACTTTTGCTAACTTTTCTACGGGTCGGGTGTATGATCAAATACGTCAATCTGTTGCTTATTCGGATAAAAATGTGAAAATATGTGCCTCTCACGCAGGTGTGACCTTAGGAGAAGACGGTGCAACGCACCAAATCCTTGAAGACATCGGCATGATGCGTATGTTGCCGGGTATGACGGTTATCAATCCTTGTGATTATGCGCAAACAAAGGCAGCGACGTTGGCAATTGCTAAACACAATGGTCCCGTTTATTTGCGTTTTGGTCGTCCTGTTTGGCCCATTTTTACTGAGGGGATGCCTTTTGTGATTGGTAAAGCTTTGCCTATGACAAAAGGGAGCGATGTGACTATTTTAGCGACGGGTCATTTGGTTTGGAACAGCCTTGAAGCGGCAAAACAATTGGCAAGCGAAGGCATTAGTTGCGAAGTCATTAATATTCATACGATAAAACCATTGGACGAAAAGGCGATTTTAGCGTCGGTTAAAAAAACAGGCGCAGTCGTTACGGCAGAAGAACACCAACGCAATGGCGGTTTAGGCGGTGCCGTTGCTGAATTACTGGGAAGATTGATGCCGACACCGCAAGAGTTTGTGGCGGTCAACGATTCGTTTGGCGAATCGGGAAAACCAATGGAATTGATGGAAAAATATGGTTTGGGCGTGGCAGATGTGGTAAACGCCGTGAAAAATGTGTTGAAAAGGAAGTAATTTTGTTCAAAATAAAAAAACAATGCTTCGACGACTGCAATTAGAAAATTTTAAGGCTTGGAAAAAAGCGGATATGCGGCTTGCGCCCTTGACGGGATTGTTCGGTACGAACAGTTCAGGTAAAACGAGTATTTTGCAATTTTTGTTGATGCTGAAACAAACGGTTGAGTCGTCGGATAGGGCTTTGGTTTTGAATTTGAATGGGCATTATGTGGAATTGGGGACGTTTCGAGATATTTTGTTAGATAATAATGTTGATAATAAATTATTATTTAAACTTGAATACGCATATAAAATTGAAGATGGTCATTTCCCTGAATTTGGAGATAGCCATTTTTCAAACCATATTGGTAGTTTTGATAGTCAAATTTCTCAACAAGATAATAGTCCTATTATAGAGCATAGTTATTTCTTATTTGAAGGTGGGATTAAATATGGTATTAGTTTAATAGAAAATGACAAATATGTTTTTGAATCTAATGAAACTAAGCCTTTTACCTTAAAACGTCGTGAATCTTTTTCATTTTGCCGATTTCCAAAACCATTGGGTTTTCAATTTAACTCTTTGGAAGAAAGTCATGAAGATTATTTTTTCAAACTTTTTACCTCTATTTATTATCTCGGACCTCTTCGTGAATACCCAAAACGTAACTACACATGGGGTGGCGAACGCCGTTCTCAACTTGGTAATCGAGGCGAATTTGCAATTGAATGTATTTTAGCATCTCGTGAACGAGGTGATGAAATCGAACATGAAGGCAAAACGTATAGTCTTGAAACCTACTTAGCAATGTGGTTACGCAAACTTGGTATGATTCAAGACTTCAAAATTGACTCCATTACTGAGGGGGGGCGTTTGTTTGAAGTCCGTGTACGGCAGACGGAAAAAAGCCCTTATGTTTTATTGACCGATGTAGGATTTGGCGTTTCTCAGATTTTGCCTGTTTTAACTTTGTGCTATTATACACCCAAAGGTTCTATTCTATTGATGGAACAGCCTGAAATTCACTTGCATCCGCGTGTGCAAGCAGGTTTGGCAGATGTTTTTATTGATGCGATTCAGAAACGAGGCGTTCAAATCATATTGGAAAGCCATAGCGAACACCTTTTACGACGACTACAATTGCGGATAGCACAAGAGAAATTCAGTAGCGACGATGCGGCTTTGTATTTCTGCGAAATTAAAGAAGGCTATTCCGAATTGCGTGATTTGCAATTGGATGAATTTGGAAATATAAAAAACTGGCCCGATAATTTTTTTGGAGATGAAATGACCGAAGTGTTTCAGATGAGTGAAGCCATTGCTGAGCGTAAGAAAAAAGCGAAAATGAATGGCAAGTAATGTGATTGACTCTAATATCATAGTTGTGGCAAACGACCCTAATCACACTTCAGGCGAAGATTGTCATGCAACTTGTCGGCGGTTTTTATATGATTTTACGCAAAATCCCAAGCGTATTTCGATGGATTCAAATGAATTGATTTTTAAAGAATATCTAACCTATGCTAATTTGAAAGGACAGCCTGGTATTGGCGATTTATTTTTAAAATGGCTACATGACAAACGTGGTTTTGAAGACGTTTTTGAACAAGTTGATACAGACAATATCGAGTTACCCACAGCCTTTTCAAGTTTTGACCCATCAGACCATAAGTTTTTAAAAGTGGCTTTAGGTTCTCAATTCAAACCTACTACTATTCACAATGCGACGGATTCAGATTGGCTGTTTTTTGAACAACCTGAACACTCTGCGTACTTACAGGCGCATGAAGTAACGATAAACCAATTGTGCTTAGATTGTTTAAAACCCATTTAAAACTGTATTGTGATAAAAAATACCATTTTTAGCCTATCAAAAGATTAAAAGTCTATATTTGCCCTTGTATTAAAACGCAAAGGCGAAACAAAGTTTGTGACAACGCCGTTTTTAAAAAAGAATGTACCCCTCAGTATTTAAGTAAAGGAATAGGATAATGTTTTTTGCTTTTCTATTTGACATATAAGCATTGATAAAAAGCGTTGACTAAAAATAAAAGAATCGTGGCAGCATTGACCCATACCCTCGATAACATTGATAGAAACATTCGGCTGCTACAAGCCAAGTTAGAAAAAATAGAACGGGATAATGCTGTTTCAACGGAGCAAAATCGGTTGTTAACAGAACAAAACCGAGGTTTGCAAACAGATTTGTTGATGAGAGAAAGTGAAATAAGTTATCTCACATCAAGTCTAACAACGCAAGAGACGAAAGAAAAAGAGGCGCAGGAGCGACAAGAAGATTTAAGAAAAGAAATTGACCAATACATCACAGATATTGACGTGTGTATTGGGTGGTTGCAAAAGTAAAGTAGTGACGATGTCGGATTCGACGAATAACATAACCGTAATTATTGCGGGAAGACCCTACCCTTTGAAAATAAAAGAGGGTGATGAGCCTATAATCCGTCGTATCGTCAAGGAAGTGAATGATAAAATCTCACTTTTCCAAAACACCTACCCACGTAAAGACCGTCAAGACTGGCTTTCTATGGCTCTTTTGACTTGTTCTGTGGACTTGCATAAAGCACAAGCAACGATGGCACAACCCGCTCGCGTTGCTGAACCGACCACTGACCCACAAATTTCTGACCGCTTATCTGATCTTGATTCTCTACTTTCTTCTTTGGTTAATGGTTAATTGTTATTGGTATATTAGTTATTGGTGTATTCGCTTCAATAACTAATAACCCAATAACCAATAACTAATACACCAATAATTAACAACGAAATCTCAAAGCATAGGCTTTGGGCGATACATACACAATTATTATTCAAATATAAAAATCACCGATGGTATAATATGGAATCAATAGTAGGTGCAATAATAGGTCTCTTGGTAGGCGGCGTTGTCGGCTTTTTTCTCATGCGGCAATTAGGGGCTAAAAATGCTCAAGCCGCACAGTCATTAATAGATGAAGCGAATAAAAACGCTGATTTGAGCCTTAAAGATGCCAAATTCACAGCACAACGTCTTATTGCTGAAGCCGAGTCAAAAGCGTCGAACATCATTGAAAAGTCTGAAATTAAGAATGAACAAATTAAAAATCAGAAAATTCAAGAAGCGCGTGAACGATTCAATCAAATGAAATCAGATTTTGATTCTAAAAAATCAAAAGAATTGATTGAATTTAAAGAACGTGAAATTGAAATCGTTGCGAAAGAAACGGCTTTAAAAACGCTAATTGAAACGCAGCAAACGGCTAATAGAAAAGTGCTTGAAGACTTGAAAAAAGAACAACTTGAACTTGAAAGTCGTGAGCAAGAAGTCGCAAGTATTCGTGAAAACTTGAACAAACAATTAATCATTGTTTCTAAAAGAAAAGAAGACTTAGACGCGGCTAATGAATTGAGAATCAAAGAATTGGAGCGCGTCGCTGCCATGACTGAACAAGAAGCGAAAGAGCAAATCTTGATTGCTGTCAAAGGTAAAGCTGAAAATGAAGCGATGATTTTGACGCGTGAAATTGTTTCGTTGGCACAAGCCAATGCGAATAAAGAAGCAAAAAAAATCGTCATTCAGTCCATTCAACGCATGAGTGCAGAGTTTGCAATCGAAAACACGGTTTCGGTTTTCAACCTTGAAAGCGACGAAATGAAAGGGCAAATCATCGGTCGTGAAGGTCGTAATATTCGTGCCCTCGAAGCCGCAACCGGTGCTGAAATTATCGTTGACGATACGCCTGAAGCGATTGTTATTTCCTCTTTTGACCCTGTTAGACGTGAAATTGCGCGTTTGGCTTTAAAAAAATTGGTCACCGATGGTCGTATTCACCCTGCTCGTATCGAAGAAGTGGTGGCTAAAACCAAAAAACAATTGGAGGAGCAAATCGTCGAAATTGGTGAACGAACGGTCATTGACCTAGACATTCATGGTTTGTCACCCGATTTAGTCCGTATGGTAGGTCGTATGCGTTACCGTTCTTCTTATGGTCAAAATTTGTTGAAACACTCGATTGAAACGGCTAATCTTTGTTCGCTCATGGCAGCAGAATTGGGCTTGAATCCGAAGCAAATCAAATTGGCAAAACGGGCGGGTTTACTCCACGACATCGGCAAAGTGCCTGATGAACAAACGGAATTATCGCACGCCATTTTGGGTATGCATTTGTGCGAAAAGTACAACGAATCTGCGCCTGTCGTCAACGCTGTTGGTGCGCATCACGATGAAATTGAGATGAATAACATTATTTCACCGATTGTTCAAGCTTGTGATGCTATTTCTGGCGCACGTCCGGGTGCACGTCGTGAGATTTTGGAATCCTACCTCAAACGTATCAACGAGTTGGAAGAATTGGCTTTGGCTCACGATGGCGTTCAAAAGGCTTATGCGATGCAAGCGGGTCGTGAGTTGCGCGTTATTGTTGAAAGCGATAAAGTGAGTGACCAATTTGCAGATGATTTGTCTTTTATGATTTCGCAAAAAATACAGGATACGATGCAGTATCCAGGACAGATAAAAGTAACGGTTATTCGGGAGAAACGTGCGGTTTCGTTTGCGCGTTAATATCTTGATTTTCTTGTTATTATGAATTAAAAACGCCGCTGAGTTCACTACTTGGCGGCGTTTTCTTTTTGAGTTAAAACATGGGTCGATACTTCAAAATATTCGATACGTTACCCCCTCAGTATTTTGAACGCAAAAATGATGAAAGAACATCTCTTTGATTCTTAGCCCACCATATCCCGACAGGCTTTATACAAATCCTTCCATTCTTCGCGGTTTTTAACGACCGTTTCAAGGTATTCCAACCAAACTGTTTTGTCTTGAATGGGGTCTTTTATGATTGCTCCAGTAATGCCAGCGGCTAAATCGGATGCACTCAACAAGCCATTGCCAAAATATGCGGCTAAGGCTTGACCGCTTGTGACGACTGAAATTGCCTCTGCTGTACTGAGGGGGGCACTTGGCGATTTTAAGCGGGTCGCGCCATCGTCTGTTACGCCGTTTCTGAGTTCTCTGAATATTTTTACTAAGCGTTGTATTTCTGCCAATGGTGCAGATTTGGCGGGTAAATCAAGGGTTTTACCCATTTTTTCTACGCGTGTTTGTACGATTTTTACTTCTTCTTCGAAACTTGAAGGTAACGGCAAAACCACAGTATTAAAACGGCGACGCAAGGCACTTGACAATTCGTTGACGCCCCTATCTCTATCATTTGCCGTCGCAATGAGGTTAAAACCTTTGACGGCTTGAACCTCCATACCCAATTCTGGAATAGGCAATATTTTTTCTGATAAAAGAGTAATCAAAGTGTCTTGTACGTCGCTTGGAATACGGGTTAACTCTTCGACGCGTGCCATTTTACCTGTTTGCATCGCTGTCATAACGGGACTTTGCACCAAAGCGGCTTGGCTTGGACCTTCAGCAATGAGCCGGGCGTAATTCCAACCGTAACGGATTTGTTCCTCATTCATACCCGCCGTGCCTTGTACCAACAGCTTCGAATTGCCTGAAATCGCTGCAGCAAGATGTTCTGCGACCCAAGTTTTAGCCGTTCCTGGTACACCGAGCAATAACAAAGCCCGGTCAGTTACCAACGTCGCCACAGCCACTTCTATCAATCGACGATTGCCAAAATATTTAGGTTCAATGCTGTGTCCATTTACTTTTCCGCCAAGTAGATAGGTGACGACAGACCAAGGCGACATTAACCAATTTGTGGGCTTTTGCTTCTCGTCGTTTTCAATCAATACTTTTAATTCGTCGGCATAAAGGTCTTCGACGTGTGGACGGATGATGTCGTTATTGAGCATGAGCAATTTCGGAAAGTATTTATAAATAGTTTACAATCAATTATTTATAAATGGATGAACAAATAATATCCATCGAATGTACGTAAATAATTTTATTTGTGCTATTCAAAAGCGGCGGAAACCCTCGTCGTCGTCCAAGCCTGTGCTTTATCAGAAAATAAAATTTTAGTTTTTGCCCAAGTCTGTTTGAATAATTCTGAATTTCTGTAAGCGTTTAAAGCCGTTTCGTCATCCCAAAAACTAAGCGTAAAAAACACATTTGGCGATTCACAATCACGTAGCAATTCAAGATGTTGGCAACCCTTACTTTGTAGAATGAAATATTTGGAATCTTCAAAAATGGTCAAAAAATCATCTGTTTTGTCAGATTGAAAGGTGAGTTTAACAAGTCTTTTTATCATAATTAAAGAAAATCAATTTGAATGGTATCTTCAATTTTTAGCCCAAACATCTCGGCAGCTTTACCCATATTGATAGCCACTTCAAGATAATCGGAGTTGAAAAGGCATAATGTTTCACCTATTGGGACATCATTATAATGTTGTGAAAGCCCCAAAATAGGGTCATGCCGCTTGAAAAACAGCTGAAAAGAGCGACCTCGCCCCACTTTTTCTAATAAATCACGCGTTATATTACTGATGACATTGTCGTAATGGTCAACATAAATAACCGCTCCTCTAATTTGGGAAGGTGCAATGACAGGTTGAAAAGTAATGCGTTGTAAAATATCTTTGGTCGTTTTCCCTAATATACTGAGGGGGGTATTTAAAGCCAATTGACTGACCGCGGAAGCAATAGCTTCTCGAACATGCTCAAAATTAAGTCCATTAAAAGGGATTTCCACAATCTCTATGAGGTGTAACTGTTCAATGATGTTTGGAAATACAAGGGTAAAAATACCATTATCGGGACCGATAAAAATGTGCTTTTCGTACTTAAATACTAAAAAACGCCCACGTTCCCCACCAAAATTATTGGTACTGATAACGTGAATCGTGCCTTCGGGAAATGCCGCCCAAGCATTTTTTAGAACAAAAGCAGCTTGAACGATATCGTGATGCTTGACTTGATGAGAAATATCAACAATGTTCAATGACCGATGCTGCGACAACATTGCCCCTTTGAGAACAGGCACGTAGTAGTCTTGTAATCCAAAATCTGTTGTGAGCGTGACGATTTGCATCGGGAACTTTTAGGTGTTGTATTAAGTTTTGTTTTTGTTTTCTAATATCATGCCGTTATTGAAGTCAAATTTGGCACAAAAATAAAGTAGACTTGTCGTAAAAAGGCTACTTTTGTTAATTAAATTGAGAAATCAAATTAGACCCCTCAATATAGACTTCCAAACTTTGGCGTAAAATTTGATTCAAAAACATTAAATTTGTGTTTTTCAGACTATTATAAATAGTTTATTTTAAACATTTCAATTACTTTAAAGAGATAAATTTTTGAGCGAAATCATCTTAACCATTAGTGGTGTTGACTTATTAGCCCTTTTCGGCGAAAACAACGCCAAATTGAATCTCGTCCGCAAGGCTTTTCCTGATGTGACTATTACGTCACGTGGTTTAAACCTTAAAATCAAAGGCGACAAGACGCATGAGACGCAAGCCGTCAAAGACATCGTCGAAAAAATGGTACGGATGCTCCGAGACCATAAAGAACTGTCTGTCCATACGGTCGAAGACATTTTAGCGGGTGAAAATCCACATGATGTGCGCTTACCGCAATCCAGCGTCGGCAATTCAACCATTGTGCATGGCAAAGATGGCACACCGATACGAGCCAAAACACGCAATCAAAAGAAACTCGTTGATGCCATCGAAGCCAACGACATCGTTTTTGCGGTCGGTCCTGCAGGTACAGGTAAAACATACACAGCCGTGGCGATGGCTGTTCGGGCGTTGAAAAACCGAACGGTGAAAAAAATCATTTTGACGCGTCCTGCTGTTGAAGCAGGTGAAAACTTAGGTTTTTTGCCAGGTGACTTGAAAGATAAAATTGACCCATACTTGCGTCCGCTTTATGATGCCCTCGATGATATGTTCCCTGCGGACAAACTTGCGCAATTTATGACCACTCGTGTCATCGAAATTGCACCTTTGGCTTTTATGCGTGGACGGACGTTGAACGATGCGTTTATCATACTTGATGAAGCGCAAAACTCAACGCCGCAGCAGATGAAAATGTTTCTCACACGCCTGGGTCCTACTGCCAAATGTGTTGTCACGGGTGACTTGACCCAAATTGATTTGCCTTGGAATGTTAAGTCGGGCTTGCGTCAAAGTATCGAGATTTTGCAAGGTATTGAAGGCATTGCACATGTCAAATTAACAACTGAAGATGTTGTGCGTCATCGCCTCGTGAAAGAAATTATCAAGGCTTACGATTATGATGATGAACATCGTAAAGCGATGAAAGAAGCTGAAAAAAATGGTAAAATACTTGACATAAAGCCCGTTGAAACTATTGCTGAAATACTGCCAAATGGCTCTGAATCAAAGGTTTAAATAAAAAGTCATTGGTCTATAATTGTCATTGCTTATTATAAAAAATTGTCTTATTGCAATGAGCTAAATCATTAATCAAACGGTAAGAGAGACCCCCTCAGTAAAATGGGCATTTTATCCTTGCCGTTTGATTATTTTTCTAATTTTGCACTATGAAAATTGCTGCCCAATTCCTTTCCATTATTGCACATCCATTATTGATGTTGACTTACATGCTGCTACTGTTGCTATTGGTCAATCCTTACTTATTTGGCGTCAACAGCATTGGCGATTTAGAGAGTAAAAAACTGATTCTGTCTGTCTTTTTTACGTCTTTTTTCCTTCCTGCCATTGCCATATTTTTGATGCGTAAATTAGACCTCATTTCAAGTTTGGATATGCGCGAAAAAAAAGACCGCATTGGTCCCTTCATCGTCACGGGCATTTTCTACCTATGGGTTTTTCAAAATGTTTTGCGCAATAATGACATGCCTACGGCTTTCCTCATTGCTGTTTTAGGTACAACAGTTGGACTCTTCCTATGTTTTTTAATCAATTTATTTTTTAAAATCAGCCTTCATGCCTCCGGAATCGGCGGCTTTATCGGTATGGTATTGATAACCATGTGGCTATATAGTTATGGTACTTTTGAGATGTGGTTGCCTTTTATTGGCTCTTGCAGTATCAGTATCAATTTGGTTTTGGTACTCAGTTTACTCATTGCAGGTTTAATCGGTACAGCACGTTTGGGATTGGGCGCGCATACGTCACGAGAATTGTATGCAGGATTTGCTTTAGGGCTTTTTTGTCAATTTATTGCTTTAAAAATATTGATTTAAAACACATATCGGATGCTTTTAAAGCATCCGATACGTCATCTTTATGTCGATTGTCTTTTTTAATTTGAAACCAAACTTTAACGGTGTTTTAGCAAGCTCAACAAATACTCGCCATAACCGCTTTTAATGTATTTGTTCCCTAATTTCTCCAATTGTTCATCACCAATAAAGCCCATTTGCCAAGCCACTTCTTCGATGCAACCAATTTTCAAACCTTGACGCGCTTCTATGACTTCAATGAATTGCCCTGCTTGTAGTAACGACTCATGCGTACCCGTATCCAACCAAGCCGTGCCACGACCCAAAACGCGCACTTGCAACTTGCCGTGTTCGAGATAATAGCGATTGACATCAGTGATTTCGTATTCACCACGGGGCGAAGGTTGGAGGTTTTTAGCGACTTCTACAACGGAATTATCATAAAAATACAAACCAGGAACGGCATAATGCGATTTCGGTTTAGCGGGTTTTTCTTCAATCGAAAGGGCTTTGAAGTTTTTATCAAATTCAACAACGCCGTACCGTTCAGGGTCGGCAACAGGATAAGCGAAGACGATACCACCTTCGGGATTACTACACAAATTGAGTTGCTCGCCTAAGCCATCACCATGAAAAATATTATCTCCCAATATCAATGAGGCACTGTCACGACCAATAAATTCCTCACCCAATACAAAGGCTTGTGCCAAACCATTGGGGTTATGCTGCACTTTGTAGGTAAAGTTGACACCTATTTCTTCGCCAGAACCAAAAAGTTTTTCAAAATTAGGCAAATCGTAAGGCGTTGAGATAATCATGACATCTCTGATGCCTGCAAGCATCAACGTACTGAGGGGGTAATAAATCATTGGTTTGTCATAAACCGGCATCATTTGTTTGCTAACAGCTAACGTTAAGGGGTAAAGCCGCGTGCCAAGACCGCCCGCAAGTATAATTCCTTTCATTAATCGGATTTTGTTAAAGTACTGGATTGTTAATTATGCGTTTTGTAAATATTTTAAAATGAATGAGTTATGACATTATGCATTTAATAATGTACATATCTATAAAGCAGTAGTTTTATACGCATCACCAATTCCGCAGGTTTAAAAGGAAAGGTGACAAAATCATCTGCGCCCGATTCCATGCCTTCTAAAACCGTTTCGATATCGCTTTCGACTTCAGTCACTAAAATAATAGGGATAGAATGTCCCAAATCTTCACGTATCAAACCAATAAAACTCGGCAATTTAAAATCTTCGACATTGATACTGGTGATGATAATATCGGCATGTCCTGCATGAATATGGCTCAAAGCATCATTGGCATTTCGTGCTGCAACGACCCGATAACCGTACTTCCGCAGTCGATAATCGAGCGCATTGTTGAGAATAGAACCAAGACCACAGAGTAGGACACGCATATCGTAAAACATTGAATTATTAAATTCTTCTTGAATATCTTGAGCAAAGGTAAAATTTTCTTGTGTATCCTGCTTAATGGCTTAGTTTATATGGTTTTTAAAGCATAAAATTTTTACAACTTTTTGTGCCTATTTACATAAAGAACAATGCCAAAAAAATGCGCATGACCGAGTTAACAATCATGCACATTTTTACTGAGGGGTAAGGGGGGACAAAAACTTGCTGCGACTGCTTCATTTAATTCAATTCAATCTGTTCTGTAAAACTTCTGTTGCCTTCAAAGAAAAAGTTTAGATAATAAAGTCCTCGTGGTAAATTGCCTGTATCAAATGAAAGAAGATTGTTATTTCGATGCGTATCTGCATTCAAAGAGCCATTTGCGTTGTACATGCGCACAATGGCAGGATGTGCCGCCCTGACCAAAGTGACTTTTTTGAGTGCCTCCATTGCTAAAATGTCGGAACTGATAATACTTGTTGCTGGATTAGGTGATGCCATGCGGTAATAACCATTACTGATGTCTTGGACATAGAAAGTTCGTGCTTCTCCTGTGCCACATTGATTAGATGTTACGCCTTCAACACGCATAAAGGGATAGGCATACACCGATACTTGATTTTGTCCAGCGAAGTAAATATTCCCTGACCCATTCAATAATGTCCATGTCGTACTTGAACCTTCTGCATTATTGACATTTATGGTCAAAAAACCGGGATTGTTGATGTAATTTGGATAGGCAAGTGGCTGCCCATCAACCGTTGCAGAGGTAATAGCTGGTGGACCCACGTATATAGTACGTGTTATACTTTTAGGCGATTGACAACCGTTATCAATAGTAAATGTAACCGTGCCACTTGTACCAGATGTCGTTAATATTTCAGCAAAATTATCGCTGGCAAAGGTATTAGACAACGCGCCTGTCGTTGACCAATTATAAGAAGTAGCGTTTGTCGTATTATCACCTATTAAATAAAAAGTAACTATCCAGCCCCTACGGTCAGGATATTTTTTATGAATAAAATAAAAAGAAATAGTAGATTTACAATAGATGACATCTGAATCAAAAATACA
>JAYTUQ010000443.1:0-15137 GCA_043744455.1 Saprospiraceae bacterium
TGAAGCCGTGAAATGGATGCTGCAAAGTGTGATTGAAACAGCCAAAAAATGCAGTGTAAAAATCGGATTATGCGGACAAGCACCAAGTGATTATCCTGAATTTGCTCAGTTTCTTGTTGAACAAGAAATAGACAGCATCTCTTTCAACCCTGATGCTTTGATAAAAGGAATTGAGAATATAAACAAAGCTGAAGCCAACTGAACCATTAATCAGGATTACAAAGAGAGAAAAAGGATTCTTTGAAAGTATGTCCTTACCAAGTAAATCGGCAGAATTAACATACACGACAAAAGTGCCTGTATTGATATTTTCAAAATTATAAGTGCCTTGTACAATCTCAAATCAATTGCATGACAGACAGATGGCCAGCTTATAACAGCACCTACAAGAAATTGGCGGTTCAGTGGTTAAATGAAGCTTTGCTCTTCGTATCAAGTTTTGTGGTGGCAGACAGTTTAGTGCTTCGAAATCGCCAACTTCTTGTAGCTGCAAACCGTTGTACGTCACCCTATTTGGACAAAGCGTAATTGGTTGACACATCTTAAAATTTTGCCGACGCTACCCCACGCTATTTTTAGCACATTGCAAGGCTCACAAAACCCCGACACAAAGCCAACCTTGCAAAGAGGTAAAAAATGCCGACGCACAGCCCACCCACCACCCAACAGACAAAACAGCATTAAACATAAAATTACCCTGCCCAACACAAAAAGTAAAATTGTCACATTAAAAGAGTATTTTTACTGCAACCCTGCTATTAACAGTCATGGTTGTTGGGGATATTTAAAATAACGAATGGGTATCATAATTTGAAGTGACATTTCTCATATTTTGTAAAAGAACAAAAGCGGTATTTTGAAAATAAATTAAAATTTCATTATTATGAAAAAAATACTCGTTCCAACTGATTTTTCCGTTAATTCAAAAAGTGGAGTTCGATTTGCGATTCATTGGGCTTCTCAGCAAAAAATTGAATTCGTGTTTGTTCATGTACTTTATATTTTGAGGGCTACACGATGGTCAGATGCTCATTTTGAAAAATATGCTGAGCAGGAAAAAGAATTATGCAGCACAAAGTTTAAAAAGTTTATTGCAGATATATACACGCAAATGAATGTGAAAGTGGGTAAATATTCTACTGTCACTATCGAGGGCATTAGTGTATGCAACAGATTTGCGCAACTATGCAGAAGAAATAAAAAAAGTAGTTGCTTTTGCAAAGCCGCTTAAAACAAAAATTGAAGTAGTACATTTTACATGGCCAGATGAAATTTCATTTGATGAAAAAACGATTGAAGCAGCTTTTAAGAAACAGTTTAAATACGGTTTGAAATTACACTTTGAAAAAAATGATGGTGTGCATTCAGTAGTTGAGAATTTGCAAAACCAAATTAAGATGAGGAAACCATCGTTGATAGTAATGTTTACAGAACAGAAAAGGACATTTTTTCAAAAATTATTCTTGTCCAGCAAAGCGGAAGAATTGTCTTTTGAAGCAAAAGTGCCACTACTGGTTTTTAATAAAAATTAAACCAAAAATATTTTATATGAACTGGCACAAACAAACTATAACAGAAATTTTTGAGTCTATAGGCTCCAATGCACAGGGCCTGTCTGCTTCCATAGCAGCCGAAAAATTATTGCAGATTGGTCCCAACCAACTTCAGGAAGGAAAGAAGAAAACAATTGTAGGTATTTTTTTAGGACAGTTTAAAGATGTCATGATTTTAATTTTACTGGCTGCTGCTATTGTATCTGGCATCATTGGCGACCTCACAGACACCATCGTCATTCTTATTATTGTACTTTTAAATGCAGTAGTCGGTTTCATACAGGAGTACCGTGCTGAAAAAGCTATGCATGCCTTAAAACAAATGGCAATTACGCAGGCAAAAGTTTTGCGTGATGGAAAAATAGCTTTTCTATCAGCTGTTGAATTAGTGCCGGGTGATGTAGTAATGTTAGAAGCAGGCAATGCCGTACCCGCAGATATACGTATAATCGAATCCATCAATTTAAAGATTGAAGAAGCGGCGCTTACCGGCGAATCACATTCTGTAGAAAAAATGACCGAAGCGTTGGAAGCAGATGATTTGCCTATTGGGGATAGAAAAAATATGGCATTCAAAGGTACGTTTGCAACTTATGGCAGAGGAAGCGGTATGGTAATAGCCACCGGTATGCAAACAGAACTGGGCCTTATTGCAAAAATGCTGCAGGGAGATGAAGTGCTTACACCACTGCAACAACGCATGGCATCGTTCGGCAAAAAATTATCTATACTGGTGTTGTTTTTATGCATTTTATTTTTTGTGGCCGGTTGGATGCGGGGAGAAGATATTTTTAAAATGGTGATGACCAGCATTTCATTGGCTGTAGCTGCTATCCCCGAAGCATTGCCTGCTGTTATTACTATTAGCCTGGCGTTGGCTGCTAAAAGAATGATACGCCATAATAGTCTTATCAGAAAATTACCTGCTGTAGAAACATTGGGGTCTGTTACTTATATATGCACTGATAAAACCGGTACACTTACTAAAAACAAAATGTATGTAGAACAGGTTTTTGTTAAAGGGCAATTGTACGAAAGAAATGATTTGTCCGCTATCAATCAACAGGAAGATGTTTCGTTACTGTTGCATGCATTTGCTTTGAACAACGATGCTACTGATGGTGAAACTACAAAAGGCGACCCAACCGAAATTGCCTTGTTGGATATAGCGAAAGAACAAAATGTAAAAGTGTATGCCTGGCCCAGACTGGCAGAAATTGCTTTCGATTCAGAAAGAAAACTCATGACAACTTTCCATTCTCATCAAAATAAAATTATTTCTTTTACCAAAGGGGCACCTGATATATTACTGCATCAGTGTGTAAATGTTGATATTACGCAATTGCTGCAACAAGTGGATACCATGGCATCAAAAGGCCAGCGGGTATTGGGTTTTGCTTATCGGTATTGGGATGCAGTGCCTGAAAACCCACTAAGTGAAATTTGTGAAAATGAATTGCAATTTTTAGGATTAAGTGGTATGATAGATCCACCAAGAGAAGAAGTACCTGATGCCGTTGCACAATGCAAAACCGCAGGCATTGTACCCGTAATGATTACAGGCGATCATCCGCTTACGGCAAAAACAATTGCACAACGAATTGGCATTTTAAGCAGTGAAAAAGATTTAGTAATAACAGGTCAGGAGTTAGCTGCTTTAGACAGTGACGATTTTTTAGCAAGGGCTGAAAAGATAAAAGTATATGCCAGGGTATCTCCTGAACAAAAATTACAAATTGTAAAAACCCTGCAGCAAAAAGGACATTATGTTGCCATGACGGGAGATGGGGTAAACGATGCACCCTCATTAAAGATGGCAAACATTGGCATAGCAATGGGCATTACCGGCACCGATGTTTCTAAAGAAGCAGCGCATATGATATTGCTGGATGATAATTTTTCCACAATTATAAAAGCGGTACGGGAAGGGCGGCGGATTTATGACAACATTTTAAAGTTTATCAAATATCTGATGACGACCAATTCCGGTGAGTTATGGACTTTACTTTTAGGCCCCATTATTGGTTTGCCCATAGCATTATTACCCATTCATATTTTATGGATAAACTTAGTGTCGGATGGTTTGCCTGCTATCAGTTTGTCATTTGAAAAAGCAGAAAAAAATATTATGAACAGGCCCCCACGTCCGCCACAGGAAAGTGTATTTGCAGGCGGCAGGGGCATACACATGATATGGGTGGGAATGCTTATGGCAGGCATTGCATTGTGTGCACAAGGCTTCGCCATAAGAAATGGTTTACACTGGCAAACCATTGTTTTTAATGTGTTATGTTTAAGCCAACTGGCGCATGTAATGGCAATTCGGTCAGAAAACCAATCGCTTTTTAGCATCGGAATATTTTCGAATAAACCGTTGATTGGCTCGGTTATTCTTAGCTTGATGTTACAATTTTGTATCACATACATTCCGTTTCTTCAACCCATTTTTAAAACCGAAGCTTTAACACTGAATGAATTTCTGGGTGTTGTTGCGGCATCATCAATTGTGTTTTTTGCAGTAGAAATTGAAAAAGCAATATCAAGAAGCGGTGTCTGAAGGCGAATTGATTATCAATGCTTTAAGCGGTGGCGTGTATATTTCTGCTGGTACACTCTATCCATAAACACCCCCTCAGTATTAAGCCTTATTTTGATGATTCTCAATGATTTCATTAACCTTATCTTCTGTAATTTTGAGCGAATTCGCAATTGTGGATATTGGAACATCGTTTTCAAATAAGCCAATAATAGCATCTTCTTTGCCTTTTTCTATTCCTTTTTGTAAGGATTTCTCCATTCTCCCTCTATCATCTTGTTCACGCATGGCAGCATAATTATATGCATCTAATTCATCCTTTGACCAAGTATTCTTATTAGCATATTCATACGCTTCCTTTAAACCTTCGTCGTTTAAGTTTTCGGGTATAACGTCAAGGTTTTCAGCTTCCTTTATGAAGTAAATCCATTTATCTGTTATATTATCTAAGATTTTTGCTTCTTTTAAAAACTTGGGTAGTTCAATAAAATAAAAATCCATGTCTTTGATAACACGCTCTTTTGTTTCTATGTTACAAATAGCATGGTAATTGATATGGATTTACAATTGTTATTGATTTAATACAGTTGTTTCCCTCTAAGTGCAAAATAGCATTCAGAAAGGAAATCAGAATTATCTTTTGGTCTTAGACCTACGTAGTCTGTCGCTTATGACAATCAACTTGTGCTTTTTTCATAAAAAAGTGTCCCCCTCAGTTGCTTTGCTTCGTTCCTCGCAACCCCTCGGGATGACATGAAGCTATATTTCGCGGGTCAAAGACCCGAATGATAGTGGGTGGTCGTTTATAAAACGACACCAGCGCCGTTCGTTTGTTGGTTTGGGTGTTGTGGATGGTTTTGGGAAGAGTATGAGCCAGCGGGGCATAAAATAAACGTAAAAAGGAAATGCTATTTTTTCTAAAATTTCTTTGTACTTTTGTTTATAGAATATAAATGTATGGCAAAAGATATTTATCATGATTTAGTACGCAAAGCATTGGAAAATGAAGGGTGGACAATTACAGATGACCCTTACTATTTTCCTGTGGGGCTTCGGAAGCGGAAAGTATCTGCCGATTTAGGCGCGGAAAAATACATTATGGCTGAACGTGAATTGCAGAAGATTTTGGTTGAAATCAAAAGTTTCATCACTTCTTCAAATATTAACGAATTAAATCACTCTGTTGGGCAATACGACTTTTACTCCTTGTTACTTGAAGAAAAAGAACCAGACCGAATCCCGTTTCTTGCAATGCCCAAAGATGCTTATGATGACTTAATAAGTGAGCGAATAGTTCAAAAATTTTTAGAAAGGCATAAGGTAAAACTTATTATTTTTGACACACAAAATCCGATTATTCACGAATGGAAAAAATAAAAAATTATCAAAAAATCATAAAAAACGTCATCGAAGACTATATCGCTACGGATAAACCTGATGCGGAAGAAGAAGTGTATTTAGTGTCCGATGATATTAAAATGCACTATCTGTTGTACCACAATGCGTGGCGACACGATAGCCGCGAATACGGTTGCATCCTCCATGTCCGTATTAAAAATGATAAAATTTACGTCGAATATGATGGCACCGATGTCGGTTTTGCCGATGCTTTTGCCGATGAAGGCATTCCTAAAAAAGATATTGTCTTAGCTTTTCACGCACCAAGTAAAAGACCTTATACAGAGTTTGCAGTGGCGTAACTTTAAGGATTTGTATCTATCAAAAACGCTTTGAAATCAGTCATTTCAAAGCGTTTTTTGCATTTTATACTGAGGGGTCGGCGTCTAAATCTTATCCTTTCAAATCAAGGACAGCCTCATTCGAAAGTCGGGCAACATAAGGCGGGTGTTGTGGATGGTTTTGGGAAGAGTATGAGCCAGCGGTGAAAGCTGTATCGCTTTTATCGGTTTGGAAACCGATAAAAGCGATGCGGTGCGTTTTTCTAAGTGTTGTGGGTGTGTTTTGAAGACCGACGCCAGCGGGTTTAAAATAACCCTCGTTTTTTAAAAGAGACCCCTCAGTATTTTCCTTTTTTTTATATCCCAAAGCCTTGTAAACCCAGCGTTTACAAGGCTTTTGACGGTTTATACTGAGGGGTGTATTTTATTTGTTTGTAAAAATGGAAGCAATCAAAAAAAGAAATTCTATTTTTGTCAAATAATGATAATCATGTTTTAAAACAGAATTACTATGACAAACAAAAGTTGCTTTCCCAATGCGATTGAGCTAATAGATGCGCTTTTCGATTTTGTTGTTACTGGCGCAGCAAAGGATTATTTGAGAATGGATATAGGGCAAATCACAACAGAGTTAGCCGATAGAATTGCGGAAATAACGCCGTTTTGCCTTAAAAATTATCGTATTTCAATTGATTCTCACGGTATTCGACATATCTTAAACAAACATGGAACATCTGAAAAGGAAGGCTTACGAGGTCAAAAGCCGATACAAAAACGCGCATTATGGCGGCTACCTCAGATTATAGAATTTTCTGATAACGTAGATGTGATTGGCAAATCAGCTATTGGCAATGACTTAATACTGTTTGAAAAAACGATAGGCAACGATGGCTATTTCACAATTTGGGAAATGCGCACCGTGACAAGCCTTAAAAAACAAGTTAAAAAACAAAGTCGAATCATGTTACAAACCTTTTATATCAGACAGGCATAAGAAAAGCCGCCTTGCAGAGCGAAGCGGCTTTTTTGCTGACCAATTCCATATACTATTTCTCGAAAGAAAGTGGTACGAAAACGTCCTAAACGATTTGGTCAATGCAAAGATACAACCTTTTGAGAAAAGAACAACCTTTTTTGCAAAAATACTGAGGGGGTACTGCGGGCGACTGTACCTGCAAAAAGGCGCACCGTTTTTAAGCGAACGCATGGGACTGCACTGTTTTTATTGGTTTCAAAACTGATGGCACGGAAACCAAGCCAAAATACCGCTTTTTCTAAGCAAAATGCTTCAAAAACAAAGAAAAAGCGGTGCATTGATTGAAATTCGGTGCAATCGGTTTGGAAGTCGATAAAAGCGATGCGGTGCGTTTTTCTAAGGGTTGTGGGTGTGTTTTGAAGACCGACGCCAGCAGGGACTCCTCAGTATTTTCCTTGTTTTTCTATTCAAAAGCCTTGTAAACCCATCATTTACAAGGCTTTTCCCGTTTTTTACTGAGGGGGCATACAAAAGGGTGCATCAGCCGTTTTCTTACGAGCGTGCGTTTTTTTTGTAAGATGTATTGCCAGCGAGGAAATAGGCGGCGGTGCGCTCCACCTTAAAACGCCGACTGTTGCTATTTTCTATAAACGGAAATGGTACGCTGTACCTTTAAGAATGAAGCCAAGCCACCGCTGTTTTGTGCCGTTTTGAGGTGCTGCACGAGGGTCTTTTTTAGAGTTTTTGTGTCAAAAATGGGTGTTTTTTTATTGTTTTTATTAAGGGTTATGAAATTGAATACTACATTTAGTTAATAATGCTTTTATTTTTTGTATCTCAATGATGGTTAATTGATTATTACATAAATTTAATTCAGTCAAATTAGTCAGATTTCCAATTTCAGCAGGTAAATGGGTTAATTGATTCTCACCTAACGTCAAATCAGTCAACTTATTTAGATTTCCAATTTCAGCAGGCAAACTTGTCAGCCTATTATATGATAACCGCAGTTCTTTTAAGTTTTTAAGTTGCCAAATTTCAATAGGTAAACTTGTCAGATAATTACATCTCAAATCCAAATCTATCAAACTTTTAAGTTGTCCTATTTCAGAAGGTAACTGAGTTATGTTTTTTTCATATAACTCAAATTCTGTAATATTTGAATCTACAATAAATTCCTTAAAACCCTCCACCGTTTCACATCGCAAAACAACTTGTCTCGGCTTCAAAAACGCCTCCTCCCGCGCACTCAAAACCTTCCCCACCAATCCAATTTGCACCCCAACCCGCGCCAAACTCTGCGCATTTTCCACCGCAATCACGCGTTTATCTTGTTCCATTCTTCGTTTAATTTTTCAAGCCGCGCTTCAAGAGCCGCTTTTTGGTTATCAAAATAGGTGTTCCAATCTGTGATGTTTTGAATAGTTGCCAACGTCTCGTGTGTCCGCAAACCGTGTAGGGCATCGAGTAATTGCGCTCGAAGGCTTCGCAAACGGTCAATCACGGCGCGTAAATGCCGTTTTTCATTTAAAAGGGTGTGTCCCGCTTGATACGGTTTGCCGTGTTTGAGATAGTCCAATATCTCTGTCACGCGCGCCAAATTGTTTTCGTCGTAAGCCTGTTTCAATTCGATGAACACGGCTTGTGCCTTTTCTTTGAACGCTTCCGTCACGGTATCGGGGTGACAGAATTTTGTCGCTTCTCTAAATCGGCTTTTCAGTATTTGTTTTTCATCGCTTGTCAAATTACTGAGGGGTTTTGCTTGAGTGGCTTCGTAGGTTTTATGGTACGATTGATAATCGTTTTCGGTTTCATTTTGGCGTTCTTTGGCTTCCGAATCGTCGGGATTTGCGGCGGCGTGTGCATCTGCAATCTTGCGGCGCAAAGCCAAAATGTGCATCAACAACTGTCCCAAAGCGCGATTGTATTGAATTTCAAAGTCATAAATCGTCTTTTCGACCTCCGATTTTTCATTTTCGAGATTACTGATGTCCAATTCGAGGGCATGCATTTCAAGTTGCAAAGCGGCAATTTCGGGATCAACAAAGACTTTGATTTGACGGAATCGGGCAATAAAATCCGATATCCGCGCCACCGCATCACCATACCGTTGCGTTTCCAAAAGGGCGAGCAACGACCCAATTTCAGACGGTAAATTGAGGCTTTTGAGCTTCCGATACTGAGGGGGTAAATCTTCTGTATCGCCGAGTTCAATCATAGAGCGAATGAGTTCCAAACGTTTGACAATTGGGCTAAAATCGGTGTTTGTCTCTTGTTTTTCGCCACAATGCCGTTCTACAATGCGGTTAGCTTCTTGGATAAATTGGAGGGCAAAAAGCGGGTCGCCTGTCGTAATGGTGATGTTTTCGTAGTTGTCATTCCGCGCTTTTTTTGTCCAATTGTACGAACCCGAAATCACGACTTCGCGGTCAATCACGCAAAACTTGTTGTGCATCAATTTCTCACTGATGCGAAACACTTTGCCGCCCGAAGCCTCTAAATCTCGAAAAGAAAGGTATTGATTGATGTCGTCATCGAACAACATAAGCCGCACATTGACCCCCGCTTTTGCTTTTTGACACACCGCTTCAAACAACACACGGTCAGTAAACCATGCTACCGCGAGGTCAATTTCTTTTTCAGCCGCCAACAAACGATTTTGAATTTCTTCTTGGATATTCTCAAAAAATGCTTGGCTCTCCATAATTTGTATTTTAAAAAGACAAATATAGAAAAGTATTTATGATTTATCATAACAGCACTCCTCAGTATTTCTGATAGAAAATCCTAATTCTTCGGCGCAAATGGCGATATTTTGGAACGGACTATATCCGTTTTGAATTCTCATACCCATACCCCCCTCAGTAAAAAACATAAATTGACCAACAACATGTATATTTAAAACATTTATTGTTAAAAAAAACCGAAAATTCAAAATAACAATTATTTTTACGCAATAAATTTAAATAGATGTTTGATTTTATACATAAATTGTTTTAAATAATTCAATAAAAAATGTAACATCATGGGAAACGAACAAGCCTAATGGGCACTTTCTTTAGTCTGCAAAATTCAATGTTTGAAAACTTATTTTTAAAATAAAATTCCCTTACAGGGAATTTTTACTTAACTTTGTCCTGTCTTATGAGAATCATTAAAAAAAAGACGCTACAAGATTTTTGGGAACAATATCCTGATGCGGAACAGCCTTTGAAATATTGGTTTGAAAAGGTGAAAAATGCCAACTACCAGCATCCTAATGATGTAATTGTTGATAATCCCAAATCGGATACTGTTGGTAATGGTCGAATTGTTTTTAACATTACACACAATAAATACCGCTTAATTGCTTTGTTCAGGTATCGAATTCAAACCGTATATATCCGCTTTATTGGTACGCATAAACAATACGACCAAATAAAAGATATTGTAAATATTTAGAAAATAGCCAAAAATGATTATAAAAGCGATTAAATCAGAAGCAGATTACAATAAAGTATTAGAACAAATAGACACACTGGTGGATTGTGTCGAAGGGTCAGCAGAAGAAGACCTTTTGGAAGTGCTGTCTATTTTAGCCGACGATTATGAAAATAAACATTATCCGATGGCAACACCTGACCCCATCGAAGCTATAAAACTGCGCATGGAAGAGCTGAATCTTAAAAATAAAGATTTAGCGCCCTATTTTGGCAGTGCCAGCAAAGCATCTGAAGTTTTGAATCGGAAAAGACCTTTGACTTTCGCAATGGTTAAAAGGTTATATCAACAATTGGGTATTCCTGCCTCTATTTTGTTATCTCATTGAAAATCAACTCAATATCTTCCGTGCAAATGGCAATATTTTTGGCACGGATGGAAATATCACAAAACCAAATGGCAATATCTTCCGCACGGACGGCGATATTTTTGGCGCAAATGGGAATATCTTAAACCCGAACGGCGATATCTTCCGCGCGGACGGGTATATTTGGGATGGAGATGGGTATATTTTCAAAACGTGTGGCTATATTGTCTGTGCCAATGCCTTGAAAGGAGAAGAGATTTGTAAAAATGAAAGTGGGTATGATTAAAATGTCGTTGCGCTTAGTCAAAAATTACGTTTTCATCTTTTCATTCAAAGTGATACCCCTCAGTATTTCGACGATATTGCGCGCGCCATTCAAAGTTTTGACGTTTTCTCTGATGAATATGAAGTGTTTAGATGATTATTTGAAGAATATGTGTTCTCAAACCACATTAGGGCGATTCACACGAATCAATTGATTTGCTGTTTCTCCATTCAATGACGCTATGACATCGTGAATTCTGCGCGCCAGTGCGATATTATCCTTGTCTTCCGTACAAACGATGATACCATGATGAATAGGGTTTTGATAATGCAATCGAATAAAATCTTTGCGGTTGAAAGTTAAGACGATTCGGTTATTTTGGCGCGCAAAATCTAAAACTTCATTGTCGGGAATGCTCAAATTAGCATTTCCTGCTTCAAAAGAGGTTAACACATCGTGTCCTGATTCTCTTAGAACCTCAACAATGCGTCGTCTAAAGTTTTCATTAGTATATAGCCTTGCCATATGTGTTATGCTTCTTCGTTTTCTATAATAAGTTTTTCAATTTCGGTTTTGTGTGCGCGATAATAGTTCCAAGCATTGTGTAAATCTTCATTTCTTAATGTTGGATAATCGGAAAGAATGTCATCGTCAGATATGCCTAATTGTTGTTGCCGAACCAATAACCAAACGGGTATGCGTGTCCGTGCTATTCTTGCTTCTCCACCGCACACCCCTTCTGTTCTGTCTATGCCCGCGAAGATGCCACCTAAATCGCTGATAACCCATTGGAGGACTTGCGTCTTTTCGGAAGGTGATATTTGCGCCAATAAGGTTTCTATTTTTCTAAGTGCAACTGTCATTTTCGATGTTTTATAGACAAATTTAGGCTTATTTTTTCCATTTTGAAAACA
Source organism: Saprospiraceae bacterium (assembly GCA_043744455.1). GTDB lineage: Bacteria > Bacteroidota > Bacteroidia > Chitinophagales > Saprospiraceae > JAAFJT01. The sequence goes on from JAYTUQ010000443.1 coordinate 11,711, forward strand.
GCTTTAAATATTTCAAACCTTCCCCTTTTCATTAAAAGCGATACCCCTCAGTATTTCGACGATATTGCGCGCGCCATTCAATGTTTTGACGTTTTCTCTGATGAATATGAAGTGTTTTGGCGATTGTTTGAACGACATCTGTTTCGATTTACCTTCCGACAACACGTATTTCATGATGCGTTGGAACTGCTGGGTTTCATAAAAAGGCGATTGCGGATTGCCGACGAAAAAGCCTTGTAATTTATTGTTTTTCAACACAATACGTTCAAAACTCAATTCCTTCGCGACCCATCTTAAGCGCAAACCATCGAACAATTCCTCAACTTGCAAAGGTATTTTGCCAAAACGGTCGGTCAGATTATTTGCAAAAATTTGGATTCCTGCTTCATTTTCAATTTCATCAAGTTGTGTATAAAGATTGAGGCGTTCCTGCGTGTTGGAAACATACTCATCGGGAATGTGCATTTCGATATCGGTATCAATAGAGACCTCCGTCACATACGTGTTTTTCTTTTCCAATTCCTCTTTGAATAATTCCTTGAAGTCTGTTTGTTTTAACTCCATAATCGCTTCATCAAGAATTTTCTGATAGGTTTCGTAGCCCACATCTGCGATAAAACCCGATTGTTCACCGCCTAACAAGTTGCCCGCACCACGTATGTCCATATCGCGCATGGCAATATTGAAACCATCACCCAAGTCGGTAAACTCTTCTAAGGTCTTCAGACGCAAACGCGCTTCGGGCGTCAAAACACTGAGGGGAGGACTGAACAAATAACAATAAGCTTTTTTGTTGGAACGACCGACGCGACCACGCAATTGATGTAAATCCGACAAACCAAACTTATCCGCATTGTTTATCATGATGGTATTGGCATTCGCAATGTCCAAACCCGTTTCTATGATGTTGGTACAGACCAAAACATCATGTTTTCTGTCAATAAATTCCGCCAAAGTCTCTTCCAGTTTCTCAGGCGGCATTTGTCCATGCGCCATCGAGATGTCAATATCGGGACAAAGACCCCTCAGTAAAGCGACCATATCGGGCAACGAGGAGACTCTGTTATGCACAAAAAAGACTTGTCCACCACGTCCCACCTCTTTATAAATCGCTTCCCGAATCACTTCATCGTTGAATACGCTCACTTCAGTTTGTATTGGTTGCCGATTCGGCGGCGGCGTTCTAATAATAGACAAATCTCTCGCCGCCATAAGCGAAAACTGCAACGTACGGGGAATTGGCGTTGCCGTCAAGGTCAAAGTATCGACATTCACCTTAAATTTGCGCAAACGCTCCTTGGCGGCAACACCAAATTTTTGTTCTTCGTCAATCACTAACAAACCTAAGTCCTTGAAAGCCATGTCTTTATTCAAAATGGCATGTGTACCAATCAAAACATCCACTTTCCCGATTTTAGTGGCTTCCATGACTTCCTTTTTCTCTTTTGATGTGCGAAAACGGTTAATATAATCCACATTTGCCCCAAATTCACCCAACCTTTCGCTAAACGTTTTGTAGTGCTGCATCGCTAAAATCGTCGTCGGCACAAGGATAGCCACCTGTTTTCCAGAAGTGACCGCTTTGAAAGCGGCGCGAATCGCTATTTCCGTTTTACCAAAACCAACATCACCACAGACCAACCTGTCCATCGGATACGAGCGTTCCATGTCCGTTTTCACATCGGTTGTCGCTTTGGCTTGATCGGGCGTATCTTCATACATAAAGGTCGCTTCGAGTTCATCTTGCAAATAATTATCTTTTGGAAAAGCAAAACCACCTGCTGCTTTTCGTGCCGCATACAACTTAATGAGTTCCGCCGCAATGTCTTTGACTTTTTTCTTTGTCGCTCTTTTGAGATTTTGCCACGTATCCGAACCTAAGCGATTGAGTTTCGGTGGCGTACCATCTTTTCCAACAAAACGCGCGATTTTATGCAACGAATTTATCGAAACATACAACAAATCATTGTTAGAATACACCAAACGCACCGCTTCTTGTATTTGCCCATTGATGTTTATCTTTTCTAAACCCGAAAACTTACCCACACCGTGGTCAATATGCGTCACATAATCGCCTTCTTGCAACTCTTTGAGTATCCGCAAATTCAAAGATTGTTCTTTGGAAAAACCTTGACGCGTCCTTGCCCGATGATAGCGTTCAAAAATCTGATGATCGGTGTAACAAGCGATATTTAATTCCAAATCAATAAAACCTTCTCGAATCGCTTTCAATATCGGCTCAACTTTCGTCTTTGCACCCAAGTCATGGAAAATAGAAAACAGGCGTTGCATCTGTTTTTCATTATCCGTGAACAGATAATTTTTCAGTTTAGAAGATTCATTTTCATGCAAATTGTGAATCAACAAATTGAAATTCTTATTGAACGACGGCTGCGGTTTTGCCTTAAATTCAATTTTAGTTGAAATTTTTAAACCCAAATCAGAAATTTTACCCCCCCTCAGTAAAACGAGGTTTAAGGACTTAATATCGTTAACCACTTCATGTGGTTGAATAAAAGCACGGTCTCTAAAAATTTCTTTAACCTCTTCATCGCTTTCGTAGCGCAATTTTTCGCCAAAAGCCTCCGCTTTATCAAAACAAATTTGCAAACGGTCAATGAGGTTTTGGAAATCATGGGTAAAAATGACGGTATTTTGAGGTAAAATGGACAGAATAGACGTTTTTTGAGAACGGTCAAAACGTGTGTTGATGTTTGGAACGATATTGACAGACCTTATTTTTTGTTGCGACAATTGCGTTGTTGGGTCAAACGTTCGTATGGATTCGACTTCGACATCAAAAAGTTCAATGCGGTACGGATATTCATTGCCGTAGGAATACACATCCACAATGCCCCCACGAATCGAAAATTGACCAGGCGAATAGACAAAGTCCACCCGCAAAAAGCCAAACTCAATCATCAATTCGCACATAAAATCTACATCCAAATTTTCGCCAACAGAGATAGAAATCCGTTTTTCCTCCAAATACTGAGGGGCTACTACTTTCTCAAAAAGGGCTTCGGGATAAGTGACAATGATTTCGCCATGCGCCGTTGATTGTGCCAGTTTATTGATGACTTCAGTGCGCTGCAAGACATTATTCGAGTTGATTTCTTCAAAATAAGTCGGTCTTTTAAAGGAATCGGGCAAATAATGAATCGTTTTGGTCGTCAGCAAATTCTGCAAATCGTTTTGCAAATAAGCCGCTTCGTCTTTATCAATAGCGACAATGAGGTAAGGTTGCGGGGCATTCATATAAGTACCCGTCAGTACAAACGATTCCTGTGCGCCCATGAGCCCATTGAGTTGCAAGCGGGCAGGCGCATCGTTTTTTTCTAAAATCTCTGCGATTTGTTTAACCTTCGGAGAAGTCCGATACCGTTCGATGAGTTGAGTCAGTGTATTCACGGGGCAAAGGTAGAAT
>JAYTUQ010000444.1:0-3808 GCA_043744455.1 Saprospiraceae bacterium
GCTGCTTCAAAAAGCCGAATTGCCTCATTTTGACTGAGGGGTTCGGGTCCGCCAATATCCACGGTTTGGTTTGCCGCAAAACCTTTATCGAGTGCGGCAACGGCAAAACGTGCCACATCGCGGAAGGATACCCAACTCACTTTGTTGTCGCCTGAGCCATACACCCGTGCTTGGGCATTGGCAAAGTCAAAACCGAGTGCAGGACTCAACCACACTTCTGTAAAATAATTGGCTTGCAAACTGCAACCAACCATATTCGATGCCATCAAAGCCGCTTCAACGGCTCGTTTGGCATCCGACAAAGGATTGGGATGTGCGGTATTGTCGGGAAATGAAATGAAGACAAAACGTCCAACGCCTGCCTGATTTGCTGCTTCCACGAGATTCAATTGCCCTTGATGGTCAACAGAAGCAATGTTATCGCCTTCTCGTGCCGAAAAAGTGCTGGAAGCCGTGGAAATAATTTTGTCCACGCCCGCACAAGCGGCAATCAATGAAGCGGGGTCTTTGAGGTCGCCAACGACGAGTTCCGCGCCCAATGATTTTAAAATTTCGACCTTTTCAGGCGCAGAATCAGCCCGCACTAAGGCGCGAAATGGTGTTTTTTGTTCGGCAAGGAGACGACAGATTTCTGTCCCTACCAAGCCAGTAGAGCCTACAATGAGTACCATTTTGTTATTGTTGAATGGTGAATGATATTTTTTACAACTCAATAAAAGTCGTTTTAGACGACTGCCTCGTCATCAGTGATAAGCGTTTTGACTTGTTCCGCCATTTCTGCTGTCACTGTAACGCCGTGTGCGTCAAGAGCATGTTTGGCAGCTTGAGTCAACACTTCTTCTTCGGAATGGGCGTGAATGACGGCGGGGCATTCAAAGCCCACATCGCTGCATTTTAATTGTTTCATGATTTTTAAGAATATTAAAATTATTAGAAAATAGATGTTAAATCTGCGATACTCTCATCACACCACGCACGGCTCGCCAACGACCATATCAATGCCTAATTGTTCCATAATCGTCATTTGGTCGCCGACCAACCAATGCGTGACTATTCTGTCGTTCTCGATTTCGTAACTGACAATGACTGGAAACTCGACTTTGCGGTACGTGGGCATAATACCCGCATACGTGCCTTCGTGTATGCCCTGCATGGTGGCACGGACGACGACACGATTGCCTTCAGCCGTCATTTCGTCGGCGGACATGTGGTATCGCGGAAACGCGCCATCGAAGAAGGTGATGCACTCAATCAATATCGGGTCGTCAATGAATTGAGACAAGAGTTCGGGTGTTTTCAAAACACCACTGACGGCATTGTAGTAATGCAAAATGAATTCTTTGTTTTTTTGAGCTTGCGTCATCGTTCTGGTTTTTTAGCTGATATACAGGAGGGGTTAAGCAACAGCCGTTTCTGCCCCCAATTGTTCCATCAAAACCATTTGATCGGCAATCAACCAATGGCTAATAATCATATGGTTTTCGATTTCATAACCGACAACAAAAGGAAAGTCCACGTTTTTGTATGTCGGTTTGATGTCGCCAAATTCGCCTTCGTGCCTGCCGGTCAATCGAGCGCGGACAACGACGCGGTTGCCATCTGCGATCATTTCTTCGGCAAACATTTCGTATTTGGGAAAAACACCGTCAAAAAAGATGATATGCTCAATCAGCCCTTCATCGCTGATATATTGTTGCATTCTTTCTCGAGTTTTAATTTTGCCACTAATAGCATTAAGATATTCAAGTACGAACTCTTTGTTCTTCATTTGCAGATTCATAATTGTGGTTGTTTTTTAAGTGTAAAAATATGATGCCTTTGGCTTCATCAAGTCACGCAAAGCGTGATGGCGCGAAACGCGCTCACTGAAAGCATGACTGAGGGGGTCAAGAAATAGGTTCGTAAACCCCCAATTGTTCCATCAAAATCATTTGGTCAGCGACAAGCCAATGACTGACAATTTTATTGTTTTCAATAACATAAGCAATGATAAATGGGAAATTGACTTCTTTAAATGTCGGCTGAATGTCGTTCAAAACACCTTCGTGTCGTCCAGTCAGGTGCGCCTTCACAACGATGCGATTGCCTTCTGAGGTCATCTCATCGGCGAACATTTCATATTTAGGAAAAGTGCTTTCAAAGAAAAGTTTATGTTCGATAAGTTTGAGGTCAGTTACCCAATTTGCTATCAGTTCACGTGTTTTAGCAATGCCACTCATCGCGTTGAAGTAGTTGAGTACAAACTCTTTATTTTTCATTGGTTGATTCATCACTTAGTTTTTTACGTTGTAAAATAAATTATAATACAAAGATAAGCCTCATTGTAACATTAATTTTGCCTTTTTTCATCAATCTTTGGCTTTTTTGTAACATGATGCATTATTTATGTCTTTTATATGCCGTCGGACGCACGCCAAAATGAACAACAAAGGCACGAGTAAAATGGCTTTGGCTTTGAAAGCCAACTTTAAAACAAACCTCTCCCATATTCAAATCCGTTGTTTCAATCAATTGTTTGGCGCGTTCCATACGAAAATTCCGAATATAATCCGCAGGCGTTTTATTGACCAACGGTTTTAATTTGCGGTGCAAGTGCATCCGACTCATTGCCAAAGCCTTCGCCAAAGATTCAGAATCAAAATGTTCATCGTCTAAATGTGTTTTGATGAGGGCATCTACTTTTTGCAATAAAACAGCTTCTTGCGGGTTGTTTTTAAGCAAAACGTCGTATAAATTCTCTGTTTTGTTAAAAGCCTGTGTCATACGTTTTCTAACAGCATCGTAAAAATGTCGCACATTGTCGGGCGGATGTTCTGTATTTACTGAGGGGGGCATTGCCAAATCATGCGGGCGTTTGAGATGCCATTGCAATTCATAGATTGTTTTATTGTCATATTGTGCATGAACCACGCAGGTGTTTTTCAGGCGCACCACTATCTCGCCAATACGAGACAGATTCACGCCCGAATTTTCAATCTCAATTTTAATAAAATACTGATTCGACAAATTGACCTCCGACAGCCGAACCATCACATGATGATTTTGGGGTGTGAATGTTACAATACGACAAATCAGTTGCGTCAAGTCCATGACAAACGCTTCAGGATTGTAATGGACAATTAAGCGTTCAAGGCTTGTTTCACACCTCAAATTGACCGATTGTGCCTCTGCAAAAGGGCGACAGCATTGAACAATATTTTTCAAAAACGGCATCACATCCGCTTGTATCGGGTAATTCATTGGTTATTTTTGATAAAACTTTAAAATTACATTATAAACAAGCTACTTTCAGTTTGCTTTTAATTTCGCTTTGTAATTGTTAATACCTGCTAATTGAAAAATATTAACGCTTAAAGAAACATTTTTTGATTTTAATAGATAATTCCGAAAAAAACCGATAAAATGGGGTTAACACAGTTCATATAATTTTGGACAAAGTATCTTTTACTTACCCGTTGGCAAAAGCCCTATTTGCTGCATTAAAGCCGCATTGTCCAGCATATTCCACCCTTCGATGATGACACCGTCTTTGTCGTGATGATGTAAATTCCAATACGCAATGTCAATTTTTTTGTACGTGGGTTGGACACCCATAACGACAGTTGAATGCGTTGCAGTTGCCCGACACATCACCATGACAGAATCACCCTCTGCCACCGCTTGAACAACGGTTACTTTGACATCTGGCCATAAGGCACGCATATTTTCAAAATACGTTTTTACGCCTGCTCGACCATCGCCTTGTGCGATATTGGCACTTACATAATCGGGTGCAAAAAATTGGCTTGCGTCGGTCAGTCTGTTTTCA
>JAYTUQ010000445.1:0-15051 GCA_043744455.1 Saprospiraceae bacterium
CGAAAGAAGACAGTTTTTCCTTGAAAATGGTGATTTGTTTTCCAATTATGGTTACAGCAGTGTGCGCCCTTTCTTTTCAAGACGCATTGGTTTACAAGCTCCGATTCTTTTTGGTGCCCGTTTGAGTGGTAAACTTGACCCTAAAACCCGCATCGGTGTGATGAATATGCAGACGGATAAAGTAAAAGACTTAGGGCTACCGGCTCAAAACTTCACGGTTGTTTCGATGCAGCGCAAAGTGCAAAGCCGTTCCAATATCGGCGCATTTGTTATCAATAAAGAATCTTTGAATTATCAATACGATGCCACTTCTAACCTACCCAAATATTCTAATTACAACCGCAACGTAGGCGTTGAGTACAATTTGGCTTCGTCAAACAATGTTTGGACAGGCAAAGCTCTTTTGATGAAATCGTTTACCCCCTCAGTATCGGGCAAAGATTTCGTTCAAGCTGCCAGTCTGGAGTACAATAGTCGTGCTTGGTCGGTGAGTTGGCAGCATCAATATGTGGGCAAAAACTATAATGCAGAAGTCGGTTATGTGCCCCGCAAAGGTTTTATAAACATGAATCCGAAAATAAGCTATTTGTTCTTTCCCAAAGGCGGTAAAGTGTTGTCGCATGGACCAACCCTGTTTTTAGTTCATTATTTCAATGAGTCTTTTAAAACCACAGACAATACAACTAGTTTATTTTATGATGTTGTTTTTAGAACAAAAAGCACACTAAAGGTTTGGACGGCAACAGATTATGTCCAATTGCTCCGTCCGTTTGACCCGACTAATTCCGGTAAAGACGTTTTGGCAACAGGAACAAAACATTCATGGAAATCCTTTGGCGGTGACTTTGTTTCAAAGCCACAAAGCTTGTTTACTCACTCTTTTTCTTGGCGATATGGTGGCTATTATGCCGATGGGACACGCCTAAATATCAGCACCGCTTGGGGTTATCGCTTTCAACCTTATGTGAGTTTAGCCTTAGCGACAAGTTATAACGACATTCGCTTACCAAAGCCTTGGGGGAATACACAATTTTGGCTCATTGGACCGCGCGTGGACGTGACGATGACAGATAAGTTGTTCCTCACAGCGTTTGCGCAATACAATGAGCAACAAAACAATATGAATTTGAATACCCGTTTGCAGTGGCGTTTCAAACCTGCTTCCGATTTATTTCTTGTTTATACCGATAATTACTTGCCAGAGCCATTTGCGGTTAAAAATAGAGCGTTGGTGTTGAAGTTTACTTATTGGTGGAATCTTTGAGTTGCTTATAAATCACATAGATTTGTTAGTACTTTTCATTGTTTTTTATGGAAAATACTGAGGGGGGCTAAAAACAATCCGCTTGTCGCACTGATGTGTACAGATAATGTCTTTTTTATTTAGTTTATCAGCCTAAAGAGTGCCTTTATTTGATAACCTAAAATAAGTACCCATAATAAAGTAATGATAATGCCCTTGCAAATAACCTTTTGTATTTAAACTTTTATACTCAAGTCTTTCAGAGAAAAAATTCGTTGGAGATAAATAGGCTATGATAAAAGGTTCCCATTTGGAATTGCGAAAACGCCAAAAACAGCCTGTATTAATGCCCACACTTTTTGCTTTTCCTTCATTAGTTATATCTATGGATGGATTAAAATTTGTAGCAGTCACGGTTGATGGTTTAAAAGAGTCTTTGTTCTCCGAAAAAGTAATATCTAAAAATTTGTTTGCCGAATAGAATATGCCTAAAAATGGTAAAAGTTGACTTCTTTTCATATCAATTTTATAAAGTCCCAATAAACTTAAATCAGCTGAATAGAAATTAAACGTCATTGAATTAGTAACTGTAGTACCTAAATTTTCTTTATACTTGTATGAAAAAGCAATGGGTTTATAGGTCAAATAAATGTTTGTGCGTAATTGAAAATGATAATCAGAAAAGAAATTGATATACCCTAAAATCCCACCTGAAGGACTCCATGTTGGTTGCAGTAAATCGTTGTCGAAACGATGTTTGTCTTGGTGATTAAAAAAATAACCACCGAACCCAACGCCGATGCCGTATTCTGGTTTTTGACAAAGCAGAATATTTGTGCTAATAAAAATAAAATATATGAATAGGTGCTTTTTCATTTTACCAATATTTTTAGAATTAGAAGTGTTATTACTCTTATGAGCAATAACACCTCTTAAATATTATTAACGAATAATTGATATCTTCTTAGTTCTTAAATCGTTATCGTTTACAATAATATTAATATAGTATTGCTGTGATGATAAATCTTTAATATCTAATTCTACCCGTATTTTATCACTAATTGTCGGTAAATCACTATAAATTCTGCTTTTAACTAATTTACCATTTATATCAAATAATTTAAGTTCAACTCTTGTTATAATCTCTTGCTTTGGAATTTCAACAACAAGATAATCATTACTTGGATTAGGAAATACTTTATAAATTAACCCTGTTTCATCTTCTTTTGCATTGCTTTGTGCCATAGATTGGGCGACCATTTTACTTTCATCTGGACTAGTAGTCACATAAGAGGCTACTGCTAAATCCTCTATATTGGCTGAATTAGGTATAGTATATTCATAATTCAAATTATTAATTTCCACAACTGTATATTCTCCATCGTTATAACTTGTAATAGCGGAATTGTTTAAGAGTCCTGTCGAAATTTCAACTGAACCTGCTTTAATCATAATATATTCTTCTACAATAGTTTTATTTGCCGTTACAATTGTATCTTCAATAGAGTTGACATAATCATCTTGAGGTTGCCATACCGTAAATTTCATTTCAACAGTTGAATAATCGTCGTTTTTTAATTTAATTACACCATTCCCATCTGTAATTGTGAATTTTCGTGTATCAGAGTTAATACTTTCATTTCTCGTAAAATTAGCAATTACTAGCTCACCTTTAACCGTTGCCGAGAATTTAGGTAAAATTGTATATCTGTAAATATCTGAATATATATCAGTATAAAGCTTTGAAGAGTATTCACCTAACCAACAAGGAAATTGTGTCGGTGTTCTAATTATTTGCTCTTCCTTTCTTACTTCTTTATTATTTTGTGGATTAGCAGTAATAGGGAAGATATAACAATCTGCAATACCACAATTGTCATTGCAACTGCTTGCAAATTGAGGTAATATCCCACTACAGTTTGCATGATAGCTAATGCAAGTAGTAACTGGTGGCAAAGGAATAATCCAATGACGTATTCCTGCTTCTGCACGGTATTTTTTTCTCCACCAAGTACAAGATGATGTTCTCCAATCTGTTTTAGCATGAGCATAGGACTCAGTAACGCAAAGAGAAATAAATATACATACAAGTAAAATTGTCAAAAATCGAAGTGAAAATTTGAATTTCATGATTAAAAATTAATTTTGTAGTGAAATAGAATTGTTTGTTAATATTGTTATCCTGACAATCCGACAAGCGAAAATACTGAGGGGGGCTAAAAACAATCCGCTTGTCGCCCTGATGTGTACCAGATAATGTCTTTTTTATTTAAGTGTATGCCAAATGACTATTTCCAGCGAACAGCTATACCGTTAACATGATGATCGAAACGGATTTGAATAACAGCATTTGCACCTAGTTTTGCCGCAGACCGTTTGATTCCATTTAAATCCAAGACACCTACCGCTGAGTTAATGACAGCGATTTCCTCATAATGTCGGTCAGGCTGTTTAGAAAAGAAAAGTTCTATTTTATTCGGGTCAGTAGGTTCATATTTTGTATCAATGATTTTTACCAGCCTTGTGCAACCTTGTAATAAAAGCACGATAACAAGGCAAAAAGTGATAAATATTGCGTTATTTTTCATTCTTAATAGATATTTTAAAGTGTTTTAAATTTTCATGCCATATACCCAAGTTTTCATACGCCCTTTGGTTAAGTGTCTATTGCCTGTAAGTTTCAAATCAAATTCATAAATCATTTCATAATGATAGTTTGTGCCTGGAATATAGACACGTTGCCCAACGGATACTAATTTGATATACGAACCTGTTTGCTCTACCCCGCACGTCCCCAAACCCAATGTATTCCATTCTCCATTAAATATATCTGTTCTGTTGATAAGTAGAATAAATTGGTCGAGGTTGTCGATTGAACCACAACGGTTAAGATTCGTAAAAGTAGCAGGCGTTGCATATTTTCTTTTAAAAGCATTGAATTGACTTGTATCTCTATTTGCACCGAAAGTAGGCAGACTAAATTCTATAGACCAACCTTTTTTTAATGGTTGTTGATAGCCCCTAACAGCTTGATCAAAAATCCATTTCCCTCCAATCCCATTATTCCAACTCGGTTGATAATCATAAGCAAATAACGGACTCGCTACATCTATCATCATGACACTATCTTTTCCCTCAACAAGAGCAAATCTTTCTCCATCGATATAGCCTGTTATATAAGACAATGCGCCCGTTGTATCCGCATTAGGTAAGGTTACTGAGGGGTCTAAACCTACAATTAATTTGTTAACAGGAGCTTCTGAATGCTTTTTACAAGCAAAAAGAGTCAATATTGATAGGAATAAGAAAGACAATAGATTTTTCATTGCTTAGGTTTTTAAAACGTATTGTCGGCAAAATTACTGCCGACAATACGCAAGTGAATAATTTAGATTTGTTATATTATGCAGTTTTGAAAACGACTAATAGTTTCGTACAGCTACTGATGTAGAACCCCATCCTTGACTTCCACTACAACTATTTGCAGAATAACCGCCAATACCTAATGTGTAGCAACCATAGGAATTAGGATTGCCGAATGCCCCCGGTCCACAGCTTGCACCAGTCCAATAGATATTTACGGATGTGTTATTACCTCCTCCACTTGTAATATTACCAAAAGTAAAAGAACCTTGATAAAGATTAAAATTCCAAGTAAATGTGTTTTTGGGATTTGTCAAGAAAGTACCATTAGCAAAATAGGTACTCGTATTCCCAACATAAACATCTGTTGGTCCATCTATTAGGACTGTACCTGCACTGCCAACTACATCTGCCCAAGTAAAATCGAAAAACTTCGTTACCGTTGCTCCATTGTTACAATTTGGGGTACCCCATGTTCTTACAGTTAATCTGAACTTTTTATTAAGATTCACATCTGGTGAAAAATTAGCACAGTTATCTGAGGTACTTGGTAAGTAATATGAAGTACTTGGTATAGGTTGGTCAAACTGGTCAAGCTCTACTAAATTCCAATCATAAGACGACGGGAAAGGTCCGTCACCATAAGCACAGAATCTAACAAAATTGCCATTACAATCCATATTAGAAGCTCTAAATAAAGATACACCGTATAAACTATAACATGTTGCACCAGTAGAACTACAATCACATGAACTATTACTAAATAAGTTGGAAATTGCTGTAATAGAACCAACTAATCCTATTGCTGCTGTAAAATAATTACCAGAAGAAACTCCACTTACTATTTGCAAACCACCTATCAACACTGAACCAATGCACGACCATTTTTTCCCACCAACACAAAAATCTCTCATTGAAATTGAAGTATTATTCTGTGCAGTTGGTTGGTATGCGATATTAACGAAATAGTCTATGACACGTCGAATCGTGAATGAAGTATTCAAAATAATAGCTTTTTCTGAATTGGGCATGGATTTATCAGTCAAAAGCGTTTTGTTGAAGCCATCTAACAAACCCTCAACTTGTTGAAAATTACTAAAACCATCTAACTCCTTAGTCGTTTCTAATAATGAACGGAAATAAGTCGCTTGCTTTTCAGTCAGTTTTTTATCTGCCAAATTTTTAGCGATACGTTCTTCTGTTGATAGATTCTTCATTTCCTCTGCGGATTTATTATAATCTGTTATTACTTTTTCACGAATTGCTGGATTGACGTACTCTTCAGGTTTATGGCTTAGATAGTTAAACCGAAGATGTGTATATGCCGTTTGACCGAATTGCTTGGCTTGAGCTAATAAACTTTCTTCTTCGCTTATTGGGTTTGGTTTAATGACATTTTCTTCTTTGGCTAAAGTTTTGTCTTTAGAACAGGCGACATAAAATATAGCCGTAAAAGAGAAAGCAAAAAGGGTTAGAATCAAAGAAAATTTGGAGATAAATCTGTTTTTCATCATAAATTTTGTTTAAAAATAAGTAAAAATAGGCATCTTTTAAGAAAGATTGTCAAAAAAGGATTTGCCAAATATTTTCTACTAATTTTGTAATTAAATAAGAATTGTTTGTTAATATTGTTGTTATGACAATCCGACAAGCGAATCATCTTAATACTTTCCTAAACGCTCGCCACAAGCGTTTGGGAATTTTTATTTAAACTCAGGTGGCATCTTCCCTCCTTATGTTTTAAAAGTGAGACAATAGGGTTTAATTTTATTTTGTCGAGAAGTATGCAACAAAATTCAAATACATTGTTGCCAAAATTTGGCAATGACATAAAAAATTTTGATTTTTTAAATCTTTTTTTTCATACCATTCAGATAATAATGTACTTGAATATCTAATTTGAATGGCTCTGTGTAATAATATGTCATCAGTATTCTATTATAAGCAATCGGGGCATCATACTCCTATTTAAATTCTTCTATCAATCGCGACATTGATCGTTTGCTTTTACCGAACTTTGTCGCTAATTCATTAAGGCTTCCTGTTGCTTTTCTATTGATGAGGTCATCTAATCGCTCATATTTTTTAAAATGGACATGCAAATTCATTGATATTGTTTGTTTTAGGTTTTTATTAAAAAGGTTATTACAGATATGATGGACTTTCAAGGCGAAAACCCTATATCGCTGCCAATGTGCAATATGGAGAATAAAGCGAATAAGGCATAATATGCGCAGAAACGCAGGAAGATGTATAATTTTCATATAAGATAGTGCTATTTTTTGATAATTGGGTATCACTCAAATGCCTTTAATTCTTTTAGGCAAAGGTCAACAAAACAATTGAGAAAATCTATTACACTTTTTGACGTTTTTCGGTAACTAAAATATACTGTTTTATGAGCAATAGATGTTAAAACAATAGAATTTAAACAATGACAATCCATACAGAAACAGAATTAAAAGCGGCTTTCAATTCATTAGATAAATTGATAGCTGAAATGGGCGAAGATACAGATAAACAAGCCCAAGCTAAATTATTGGCTGAAGCCATTCAAGAATATGAAAAAGAGAATGTGTCTTTTCCGATGCCAACAACCTTAATAGGTATGATTGAATTGAAAATGTACGAAATGAAACTTAAACGACAAGATTTGGCCGTCATGCTCGGTATTGAAAGCTCGCGTGTATCCGAATATTTAAACGGTAAAAGAAAAGTCAATTTAGAATTTGCCAAAAAAGTCCATGAGAAATTAGGCATTGATGGCAATTTTATCCTTAAATCCGTTTAAATACTTCTTAGTTGCTAAAAGTTACCGCCCCGAATACCGCACCATTCTTTCTATCTTTTCATTCAATTTGCCTTCTCCTATCAACTGTTCTAAAGGCAGATGGAAGCGGAAACGCCAGTAATGTTTGGGGTTACTCGGTTCGTTGATTTGTTCGGCGGCAGCGTTTTGTCTTCTCAACGTGCCATTCATGCCGACGAGGTCTTGAATCGGGAAAATTGCCCACATACTCGGTGCTGTAAAGTGTTGTTCATTGATGGCTTCGACGATTTCGGGGGTGCATTCTTTGGGTGCAATGCCTGTTTTGCCTAAGGATTTTTCATAAAACCGTTGCGCCATGGCGTAATCGCTTTCCCACCAACCGCGTATTGTTGATATATCGTGACAAGAAGGGCTGCATACTGAGGGGTATGGATATTCAGCCGTTTCGCCAAATTCTGTTCCGCCATCAGGCATCCGTTGTATTTTGAGGGCAACGATGTTTAAATCGTGCATGACTGTTGGTACAGAGTTCGGAATCATGCCTAAGTCTTCGCCGCAGATGAACATATTGGTCGCTTGTATCAAGGCAGGGAGTTTCCACATTGCTTGTTGTTGCCAAAAAGTGTCGTGGCGTTTAAAGTAATAATCGTCGTAAAGTTGGTCAATAATGTATTTCCCAAAATCATCTAATTCCTTGTATGAACGGGTTGTATGAACGGTGATGCGGGGATTAAAAGCCGTGTTGTTACTGAGGGGTTCTTCAATCAATAAAACTTCACCAACTAAAGACATCAAGCCCTTTTCGATGCGTTCATTGGGGTTGTCGGCGAATAACTGCTTGATTTTTACTTGATTATCAACCGCTTCTTTGAGTTTAAATTCATTGAAAACAAGTTCATTTAAGAAAGTTGTACGGACATAATCAGCCTCTTCGCCAAACATTTCACTCAAAAAATGCCCTCTGATATAAGGTTGTGTATAACGGTCGAGGTTGCCGCGCAAACCCGCTGTGTCTAATTCTTGACGTGAATATGGCAAACGAGGATTGAACAAACCCAACGTGCCTTCGACTTGATTAATCGGTATTTCCCAAATGCGGAAAAAGCCTAAAATGTGGTCAATGCGCAACGCATCGAAGTATTCACTGAGTTTTGTCATGCGTTGCCGCCACCAAGCAAAGTTGTCGCGCGCCATCACATCCCAATTATAAGTCGGAAAACCCCAATTTTGTCCTACAACGGCATAGGCATCAGGCGGCGCACCTGCTTGACCATTCATATTGAAGAGATGTGGCGCAACCCAGGCATCGCAACTGTACCGATAAATGCCTATCGGCAAATCTCCTTTCAAGACAACGCCTTGCGAACGGGCGTAATTCGTCGCTTCCAACAGTTGTTTGTGGGCATGAAACTGAATGAAATAGTACAAAGCCACATCATCGAAGTGTTTATAGTGTGCTTGCATCCCGCTTTCGCGGGGAGGAGTACATAAATCGGCTATAACTTGTGGAGAAAAGGTGTTGTGTGATGTCCAATCATTAAAATTAGTCGTACCGTTCACGTCTCTCAAATGACAAAAGGCGGCGTAAGGCTTGAGCCAATCAGCGTTGTTTTCAATAAATGCTAAAGCGGATTTGTCCTTGAAAAAAGCCTTTTTCTCTTGTTCAAAAAGCAATGTAAAGTATTCAAATTTATATTTAGAAACTTGTTCATAATCAACAGTTTCCAAGGTATTAAGTTCTATAATTGCCGCATCTAAACGAGCTGCCGCTTGATTGTCTTTAAGTTTCGCAATTGATTGAATATTAACGTAATACGGATGTAATCCATAGACAGAAATAGCCGCATAAGGATAGCTATCTACGATTGTTTTTGTTGCAATGGTATCATTGACAGGCAATATTTGCACGAGTTTCATACCCGTTTTAACTGCCCAATCCACAAGCAGTTTGATGTCAGTAAATTCACCAATACCCAAACCGTTTTCACTCCGCAAAGAAAACACAGGAACAGCAACACCTGCGCCGCGCCACAACTGCCGATACCGATAGTTTTCATCGGTCATAATCAGCGTATTGCCTTTGGCAGAAGGAAAAGTAAAGACACAGCGACGGTTTTCGCCTTGTTCCCATTCGATGATTTCACCTTTTTCGCTATCACACATAGCAAACTTGTAGGCTATATCCACATCATAACCCTCAATCGGAATCTCAACTTGCCACAAAGGAAACTGCTCATCGGACATAATAATCGGTCTCGCCCACTGCCCTAAAGCCCTTGTATTGCCCAAAACACAAAAAGACACATGCTTAGGAATTGATGCAGCATACAACTGAATAATAAGACGGTTATTCATACCCCCTCTTGCTTCGTCCCTCGCAATGACATCTTTACTCAAAAAAGGCGTAGTTGTCTCTCTTTTAAAGATAACGTCTTTGAAAGCTGCGGAAAAGAAAGCACGAGTAATCTCATATTCCGCCCGCCATTGGTCTTGATAAAAGGCTTGTTTCTGCCCTTTTGGAATGGTCAAAGTGCGAAACGCCCCATGTTCCGCCAATAAACCTTTGAAAGATTGGACAATGTATTTATAGCTAATTACATCATTATCAGCGACTTGTATCGCAACATGCCAATTGGTGGCATCATAACTTTGACAAATAAAAGTTTCTTCCAAACCATTTCGTTTGAGTTGAATGGCGATTTGTTCGCCTTTTTTAGTGCCGTAGTTGATGTGGAAATGAGCAATCATTGGTTGTATTTTAGGTGTATAGAGACATTTGCATTTGAAAACAATGCAAAAAAAGGAAAAAGAAATGAGTTATAAATGCTTGGCGTTTATATAAATGGCAAAAGGTTGATGTTGTGTCAAATATGAATCAGCCCGAATCTTATGACAAAAGAGAACTTACTAAAAACCCCTTGTTGTTTCTAAAAAAAATTCCGTTAGGATTACCCCGTTTGTAGAAATCATTCGTTAAAACTTTGGCTTTGTCGAGAGTAGAAGTATTGTGAATGAGGAGAATGAGATACTTTTTTCATTGTCTTTAAACATTTTTAAAGTGAATGAATAATAGAGTTGTTTATATGATAGACACCTCAAAAGGTGGAATTTTCTATTTATACTGAGGGGTAGTTCATTAAATAAACATTTTCCGTGGGTCAAAGACCCCAAAAATAGTACGTGTCGCGTCTGAAGACGCTAACGAGCGTGTGCGTTTTTTTATATTGGGAAAGAAGGAGTGCCAGCGGTCAGTTAAGCACGTTTTGTTAGGTTAAAAAAGCAGTGTATTTCACGCACAAACAAAAAAACATTATTGATTATCAACGAATTATCAATTAAAAAACAATCTTTTTTCATCGTTTTGTTAGGTTGAAGTAATATGCTGCTGTATGACTATGATAGAAACCTTGAAAGGTGAAATTTTCGATTTATACTGAGGGGGTGTTTTAAATAAACATTTTTCGTGGGTCAAAGACGCCGCTTCCGCACGCCCAATACCAAAAAACAAAAAGCAAACGTACCTCCGAAAACCCAAAGGATACTGAGGGAGGGCGACAAATCAATAGCGGTTTCATTGCCAATGATGTTGTAGGTGAGCCAAAAGAAAGGAAAGGCTTCGTCTTCGGTTTTTGTGCGACTGAGGTATTCAAGTTTGGCGTTTCGCATCGCCTCTTCTTTCGATTGACCGTCTTTCAAGTTTTTATAAAACTGAATCATCACATTTTTTGAGGCTTGGTCGTCGGCAACCCAAAGGCTCATAACGGTATTCGGCACACCCGCGTATTGGAAGGCACGGGCGAAACTCATCGCTCCTTCGCCGCTGCTGAGTTCGCCGAGTCCAGTTTCACAAGCGGAAAGAACGACCAAATCAGCATTGAGGTGCAGTTTGTATATTTCATTGGGTGTCAATAAGTTATCTTCTTCATAGTCATTTGAATCGGGTTGAAAAACAAGTTTGGTAAACATCGGATTCACCTCCGCCATATCGGTGTGCATCGAAAGATGAAGGCAACGATAATAAGGAGCAATATCCTTAAATTGCTTTTCACGCGAAGCTTTGCCGATAAATTTATCGCCGCGTAAAAGACTTGCCAATTGATTGATTTCGTCAATACTATTTGGTAAAGGCTCAAACGGTGAATTCGTTGGATATTCAGGCGCAAAACCAGCAAATACTGACCTTTGCCTATTATAATTGGGCGTTCTTTTTTCCAAATAAGCATTGGCTGAATAGGCGTAAAGCAAGGTATGGTCATGTATCAAATAAGGCAAAGTCCGATAGCTCAAATTTGCCATAGGCATGGACGTAAGCAGACCATCAAAAGGCAATAAACACAACAAACCATCGGCAACAATGACCACTTTACGTGGTTTTTTAGGAAATATACTGAGGGGGGGCTGCCAAATGAGCGCGTAGAATTGATGTGCCATTTGGGTGTATTCCTGGATATTGCCGCCTTTAGGTGTTTGCAAAAGATAGTGGAATTGACGCACCAACGCCTCAAAGTCCTGCGGTTTGGGCTGCTTGAAAAGTTTTATGCGTCCATTGGAAACAGCAAAAATATAAATTGCTTTTTCGCCTACAAAATACTCAAACAGGACAGTTGATTCATCCATCGGCAAGGCTTTTTGGACATCGGTAAGCGGGGCATACGGACGGCTGTATTTGAGGCGATAATAGTTGGGATATTTTAATTCAAAAGTTTTGGTTAAGCCCTCTAATTGTATTTTAAGACTGTCGAGTTGCCGTTTGAACTGCGATACTGAGGGGTCACTTTCATCTTTTTGATTGTTGGAAAGAGCTTCGTGGAGGCTGTTTTCGAGCTTCGCCATTTTGTCTCTGTAATCGAGCAAGGTATAACGGTCGTTTGTTTCGAGTTCATCTTCGGCTTGTCCTGTCCGAATCGCTTGCAGCAATGTTGCGGCTTTACTGCGTTCAAAAATCTCGAAAGCACGGGTTAAGTATTCCCGATTGTGCTCCCGTTCGTAGAGTTGAAAAGCAGCAGAAATGCCTTTTTCATACAATGGATACATTAATTCGAGTAGGTATTGCTTGTCATAGTCATTTGTAAAACTCTTACGAATGGACTCAATGACATCAATCCCTTCTTTGGCGGTGCGATACGCAACAGCTTGATAATTAGCATATTGCAAAGGTTGTGCGGCTGCCCAATCGAGCAGAATGCCTGTTTTGCAATCCAAAAGTTTAAGAAACGCTTGCCTGTTGATGATTTTATCAACGTTAGGATTGTCGCGATAATCATCGCAATAAAATGTCGGGTCGAGTGCTGTAAAGCCGTTGTTGATGGCTTTAATGGCTTCTGCAAAACGTTTTTGTTTTTGTCGAACCGTCGCAATATCCAAATAACTTTGAGCGATTTGGTTGTTTTGTTTTTTTTGCTCAACGACATTTCCTTGTTTATAAATATTGAGGTTGTAATTGAGGGCAGCCGTATAAGCCAAAGCCGCTTTGTCGAGTTGGTTTTGTGCTTTATAAAAATCGCCTTCTAACTGAACATAAGCCGCTTTTATAAAAATATCTGACCCCCTCAGTATTTGAGCCTTCAAAAGACGTAAACAAGAATCAGCTTGGCTAAAATGGCGGTTTTTGATATAAAAACTAATTCTTTTATTGAGCAGATGATTATAATTCAACTGCCAACCAGTCAACGTTTTTGTTTGTTCAGCAATAGCGGCTGCCTTCATAAAATTAAGTTCTGCTGTGGCATATTGTTTCAAATCCAGCCGCAATTGAGCATAATTTGTATAATTTAGAATATTACCAACGGATAAATCATTATTTTTCAAGTATTGCTTGTAATAGTCGTATTGTCTCAAGGCTTCTGTAATATTGCCGCGCGCGTTTTCAGTCAAGTATTGATAGTAAAATGCGCCTTGAATAATGCTTGAATCACTGTGTGTTTTAACTTTATTTTTTAACAGTTTTAATCCTTCTTGGATGAGTTTTTCTAATCTTTTATAATCATTTGTCAGAGAGGCAATCAGTAGTTGCCTTGGATAAACATCTGCTTTTAGGGTACTTTGTTCTTCATAGTTTAAAAACTCACCATAGACACGTATGAGGTGTTCGGCTTCGTCAATTGTTTTTTGAGCTATTTTCCAATTGGCTTTTAATGCATAAACTTGCGCTTCCCATATATGTGCTTCAATGTATTCATGCCATAATTGATGTGCTTTGCTAAACCGCTTTAAGGTGTCGGCATAAGCCAAAGCCTTATCAGGCTCTTGTCCCTGATATTTAGAGACAGAGCTTAATAAGGCTTTGCAGCTATCCTGTATTGATTTTTGCCCAAATGCCGTAGTAAAAGGTGCTGATAGTAAGCAAAACACTAAAAGACAATATCTCGTTCTCATAAATCATGGTGGATATGTCGTAAAGATAATCTAAGCTGTGAATGAAAAGTCTTCACCCTCAATATTGATGGTAAGTTTTGTACCCCGCGCAGCTTCATAAATATGCCCGCTTCCGTCCTCTGTCACGCTATCAAGTGTCGCTTGATTCACATTTGTTATTGAATTCGGAACCATAAAATAGGTATCATTTGGGTCTTGTTGATTGGCACAACAAAGACCATCGGCACAGACAACAAGCACAGCACCAGACACTTTACCTGCTTTTGTTTTCGGATGTTTAGGGTATTTAAGTCCATGCGCTATATTAGGTATAAACTCAAAAGAGCCGCCCTGCACCAATCCAATACCCGTTAAAAAAGGTATGGCTTGTGGATGCGTTGATGCGTACCAAGCATGGATTTTAGCGACTTTTCGGAGCAAATCCATAAGACCTGGGTTGGAAGATGTCAACATTTTGATGACTTGATTCCGAGTGCCCGATAGAATGTCTTGTATTAATTGAGCATCTACAATCGTTTCAATGTCTTCTCTCAATTGTTTTAAGATGAGATCTGAAACAATGCTGGCATAGTAAACGGGTGTAGGGGAATCAGCACGGGGAAAATTACCCATCGTGCCTTTTTCAAGTGGTTTATTCATATCAATTAATGATATTTGACGTGAAGAAATAGGATTTTCAGTTAAGGATTCAAAAAACAAACGACTTGGGGCAAAAAAGTAAGCACCACCTTTGAGTTTAACAAATTTATTTTGGGCAGGACAACCGATGATTAGGTCATTTTTATCTTCATTATCCCGTTTATTGGCGGCTGTTTGTATGGCTTCAAACTGTGTTTTAATATCGCTTTGAAAACATTGAAACAACAAACCGACCCCCTCAGTAGGTGCATGTGCGATAGGGTTTTCAAGGCTTTCTGGTGTTCGTTCACCATAAGTAATGCCCCGCCGAGCTATACGTTTGAGGCTTTCGTCGCGTGGATTGACCCTCCGAATATGTGCCAGATGAGGGCATCGAATACCATCTTCTTTAGGGTCGTCTTTATAATTAAAATTATTTATTTTGCTGATGGTGCTTGGCTTGATGGTATAATCGCCAATCATTTCATCGTTATTTGCCAAAGTACGTGGCATACCGTTTTCCCAACGCCCGACCATTTCAGCACCAACAATTTCGGCAGCTTCTCCCGACAAACCTTTGTCGTAGGCAACACGCATTTCATTTGTTTTGAACGCCTTGACGTTTTGCTCCAATTTTCTAAAAACCCAATAACTACCATAAGAACCATATTGGTCAGGTGTT
>JAYTUQ010000446.1:0-15027 GCA_043744455.1 Saprospiraceae bacterium
CTATCTACTTTTAGATGAAGGAGATTTATCATTTGTTCATATAGCTCTTTTTCCATTTTACAAAATTACCGCTAAAATTGTCAAAGAGCCATTTTTTAAGATGAAAAAATCAATTTTTAGGTTTGACAGGTGGTGTCAAAGGTTTTGGTAACTCTTTATCTTGAATGCTATTTTCTTTACCAATTGTTGGTAGTTTGGCATTGTGCTCTGGATATTTTGAATAGAATTCAGCTGCTTTCTGATTGAAATTGGCTGATTTTTGATTAGCTATGAGGCGTGTTGCGTCCAATCGGTTTTCATCGCCTTTTTGGATGATACCCCTTAATTGCTCTTTTGCCTCTTTTGAGTCTCTTTTGTTGTAGAGATAAGCATTGATAGCTGTCGCTCTCACCGTTCGAGAAGGATGCGTTGCAATAATTTTCCGAACAAGTTCGTCCGTATTAGGTGTATTAAAATACGCTAAACCCTCTACGGCTTTTGTTGCCAACATTTCAACGCGGTCAGTTTCTTCAAGTTGGTTGTGAGCATCTGCTGAACGCGGTGGTACAGTCGCTGTTGCAATCTTATAAAGCGGCTCAATGGCTTCTGGTGTTCTCAATTCGCCGATAATGGCTAATATGATTACAGCTTTGCTGAAATCTTTTTGCTCTACTTTGTAAAAACGTTCAAATAAACCATCAGATATTTTGCCCTTAGATTTAGCATTTACAATCTGAGTTCTCACAACTTCTCGTTCTTTCTTTGAAGAACCACTCGCCCAT
This sequence comes from Saprospiraceae bacterium, assembly GCA_043744455.1. Classification (GTDB taxonomy): domain Bacteria; phylum Bacteroidota; class Bacteroidia; order Chitinophagales; family Saprospiraceae; genus JAAFJT01. The sequence goes on from JAYTUQ010000446.1 coordinate 762, forward strand.
AGAATAAAAGCATCTATGGTATTGACTGTCAATTCTGCTTGCTTTGCCTTTGTGACCGTTGTCGCTTGTTTTAACCCCATAGGTGGGGTTTCTTTTTGGCTGTATGACTTGTGAGCAAACAAGCCAATTATTAAGAAGCACAGAAGATATTTTTTCATTTTTTTAAATTTTTATTGGTGATATTGTCTTTGAGAGTGGTACTGAGGGGGTGGATTGCCCCCTCAGTATTTTTAAGCCTTAACGCAGATTGATGTCAAAATGCGCTCTAAAATGATGGTCAGTCCGATAAGGTGAGGTATAAGGTCCTGCAACCATAGGTCCATCGATATTATTGAAAGAATTATTAGCTTTTGCTTGCAAAACATCTAAAATATTTATACTTTTTGTTTCGACACCGCTCATACCTGCATTTGGTGTATAATCATTACTAATATCCGACCATTTGTGCTCAGAACCTAAATAGGTTTTTACTATAAATACAGCCTCCCTACTATTAATTTTATTGGGATTTATTCTAAAACTCCAAGTTTTATTGACGCTATTAACAGCTGTCCACCCACTTACGGCATCAGTAATGTTTTTTACAACATGATTATTAGGCCATTCCATCATTCTTGTAACATCTTCCCTTTGTCCTGATTCTGTGATGGGTAGTATTCTTTTAGTTAGTGTCCCATTGGTCGTTTCCCAAGCTTCTACATCAACTGTACCCCAAACTTTTCTACAATCACCGTTATGTAAACCTGATAAAGAAGGACCTTTGAACGTAAGTTCTAATGTTTTGTATGGCTCGCATTGTACCTCATTATACTCTGTTATCATACTGACAAAAGCATCTTTACCGCTTTTCAAGAACTTCGTCTTATAAAAAATAGGCTTAATACCTATGTTGTTATCTCTAAATTCGCCCGCCTTAATATATCTAAAAAAATCGTTGATATTCGTAACAGTAATGGGATCTCCCCCATAGGTAAAACCGTTAAATTCTGAATTACGGAGAAAATTACTAATATTGACGCTACCTGCAAGCCCCGCAGTCATTGATGGATTACTATAGATAGCATTTACTGCCACTCTAATATCCTCTGTGGAAAGAGTACTCTTTATGCTTAAATAGCCTATTCGTCCATAAGATACAGAAGATATATAGACCGCATTGTCATCGATATTATCATTAGGATTTTGTAACAGTTGCCGCGAACTTCCAGTTGGAACATCTATAGTAAAGTATTTTTGAGTTATTTTACAAATAACATTGCGTTGTTCTGTTCTCTTATTTAGGTTAAATGTTGCAGAAGCAGTTACGCCCCAGCCGCTAAAACTTCCACCTATAAATATTTCTAATTGATTTGCACTAAAAATTTCCTTTTGAACAAAAGTATTTGCAGCAGCATTTCTCATATTTCTATTACTTTGCAAAATGGTCTGTATTCCATTTGCAACTATACCTCTATCAATCATTCCATTTTCAGGGATTATTGTAGCTTGAAGATTACCAGTAGTGCCACTTACATCTACTAACCCTATTCTCATCGGGCTACGTGCTATAGCATATGACTGCCACCGACCTTGTGCAATGCTACTACCATCATAGAAAGCACCTGGATAAACTTTTTCCTCAATGCCGCCAGCAATTAGCCTTTCAAAATTAGACTCCGAAAAACTAATTTTCTGCGTAGTACACACCATGCCTGGCTTTTCTTCCATTGTAGCATCTCCAACTCGAGTTTCTCTATTCTCGCCTTGTCTATCGCTAATGGAGGTTTGTACACCCTTATTAGTTGGAAATATGGGAATATAATCTATATAAATTAGCGTTTTTTCCAATTTCCACCGCTGTGCAACATTATTCCCAAAATTAGAATAAGCCGACATCCAAATTTGCGTGCCAGATGCAGAACTCGCCCCTTTAACATCTATGTAAGTGCCTAATTTAGATTGGATATTATAATAGCCATTGCCAACATCAATAAATTTCCATTTTTGATTGTTGCCGCCCTGCAAATCATACGTTTGTAAACTTGCACCAGAAGCATTGCTGCTACCTATAACATCTAAGGCACGACCCCATTTGGATTTGATGTGGTAATAACCTGATTCATTACTTGGCTCAATCGTAAAAGTTTGAGCATCATTACCAACAGCATCCCATAAATGAATGCCTGCACCATTTTTGTTTTCACCCCACATCACATCCATGTTTTTTCCTTCAATGGCAGACTTGATGATGTAATTGCCTTGTTGAACGATGGCTGATTTGGTTGTTATTACCTTTACCTTGGCTATGTCATCCTTAAAATCTTTTTGTGCTACTGCCCAAAAATAAGTACAAGTGAATAATAAAATAAATACCTTTTTCATTTGAAATAAATTTAATAAAAACGCCTACTCATCCGCTTTTCGGCATCCGCGCCCACACATTTGAGTACAGCAGAAGCTATACAAGGCAGTGTCGGGTTACGCCTTATTTCAAAAAAATCAAAATTTAAAGCCTTTAAAAAGGTGGTGCATGCGTGTTTTCACGGATCCTTTTGAGTTGTTTTTATATGGTTTTAAAATATTTTTCAGCGCACGAAATAATAATCCCCACTCAACGAACTGGTTTTCCACGGTATTTGAGTGCCTTGTGTCGTTTCATCTACGGTATTATTGATGCGCGTAAATAATTGGTCAATACTGATGCCTGAGGTATTGATGTGGCGCAAAAGTGCGCTTGTGTAAGTGCCGTTTTTGCCCGTGCCATCGTTTGCCGTTTGCCCGGGTGAGGTCGCAAAACCAATAAAAGTCCCTTTCGGCGCATTCATCACCGCCATACCGTTGCCGTTTGTGCTGCGTGACCAACTGCGCTCAAAAGGATTGTTGCGACAAGCATCTAAAACTATAATGTTCGTTTTGGCTTTGCCTTCCATTTTTGAAATCAGCATACCCAATGGAAAACATTTGTAACGCACATCGGCTTTTTCTTTCATCATCGCATCTGTCGGCACGAGATAATTTTCGCCATCTACTTGCAAGCCGTGACCTGCGTAAAAGACCATTGCCACATCGTAATAGCGGGCTTTTTTCGTAAAATCATCTACCAATTGCTCCATTGTTCGCAAATCAGCATTGGTTTTTTGTATGATTTCAAAACCTAATCCTTTCAAATTATTGACTAAATCGGCGGCATCATTTTCGGGATTCGCCAATTTATCGCCATTGGTATAGTTGGCATTTCCAATAATCAGGGCGATTTGACGACCCGTCAATTCCTTGTTTTGTGCCTCGGATGCCCCGACAGTAATATTGCGCGATTCCGAAAATTTATGCCCTGCTTTGTTTGTCGCGGCGATATAAACCCGATTTTGTCCTTGACCCAAACGGACGTTCATACTGAGGGGGTACTCGCAAGCATTCGCATTGTTGACAGGTTTTAAACCTCGGTCTTTTGGATTCACTAATTTGTCATTCACATATACTTTTACATCACGGACTTTCGATGTTGAGGCGATACAAGCTTTTAACTCAAAATTATCACTTGGAACGGTCACATTACTGAGGGGGGTCTCCCAATTCACTTTTGGCAAGAGGCTTTTGCCTACACTTTGTCTGTTTTCATCAAGCAGTTGCTTAATATCCCACAATTCAACGCGGTCACTGACAGTCTGATAGGCGATAAAATTGCCATCGGGACTGAATGAAATGGCGCGGTCTGCCACTTTTTCCCCAATATTGAGGGTCAAAACCCGCTTGCCAAATTCGGCATCCCAAACGATGATGTCATTATCGCCCGTTTCTGTATCCGTTGCCGCCGCCGCAAAATACCGTCCTTGACTTTGAAAAGAAAAAGCGGTGATTTCTTGCCGTTTGTCCACTTCCAAAAAACGGGTATTCGTGCCTTCTTTAATATCCCAAAACAAAATACCTTCATCGGAAGCCACGACGACGGATTCATTATCGGGACTAAAACGCAATAATTTCTTCGTAAAAGGTATGGTTTGTACCTCTTTTGCGGTTTTCATATCCCAAATTTTAGTAGTCGCAGATTCTGAATAATTGTGCGCCAAAAACTCACCCGAAGCACTAAAAAGCAGCGCATCATTAGGGTTAGCCGATTTCGGAATGGTCATTTTAGAAGAAAATTTATTGTTTGACACATCCCAAGCGATGACTTCAAAAGCACTTCCCATATCACTTACAAAATGCCCAATGTTAAGATACCCATCCATATTGACAAAACCCATAGCTTTTAAAGGTTTAAATTGCTTGTTTTTAGGGGTCAATACATCTCCAATATCACTAACATCATTAAAAACAGAACCACCGACAATGGCAACATCATAAACGACTTCTTTTGCTTTACTATTCGGAAGATATTTTGCAGCAGTCATGGCGGCATTTAAAGTCTTACCCAAAATACCCTTTTTTTTCCCTTCTTTGGTGCCTTGTTCATAATCTGTAAGGGGTACTTCTTTAAAAGTGGTTAAATCCCATAATTTGACATCATTATCGGTCGAAGCACTGATAAAGGTCTTTGCCCCAATATTGAGCCGTAGCAAATGTACATTGTCCCGATGCCCTTTCAACACCACATCTTGATTCGATTGGGTATTTATCATCCGAATATTAGACCCATCTGCCACCATTAAAAAACCACTCGGCGTATAAGTAAAGGGCTTTTGTGGGGCATTGCTGCGGGCTAATGTCCACGTTTTGGTAGGGGCTTCGGTTTGAGCAAATGCCGTTGTTTGAAGAAATAAAACAAGTACCAACAAGGCTAATGGTTTCATAAATGGTTGTTTTTTAATTGTTTAGTTAGAGAATTGGTTGAGATACTGAGGGGTATTAAAGATTTGTTAAATAGACAATTACAGAGTTAAAAGAAATACGTTTAATCTTCGTATCGCAACCACAATTGTCGTTTATATCCTTTCCACCTGTGTCACCGACAAGCACCATTTCTCGAACAAGCCCATTGCCTTGCAGTTGAAAATCTCGACCACTTGTGTGTACTTGGCCTTCATTACAGAAACCAAATTCAGCCCCCGCAGTTCTACTCGTGAAAGTACGTGAAGAACTGTTGTCTTTATCAAAAGTGATAATTCTACTGCCCGTAGGAGCATTGTAAACGACACGACTCCATGAACCATCTACTGCTGGACCATTTGATATTCGAGAAATAGCTGAATAGAAAACATTATTAGATATACTTCTTTGGTCACCTGCTTTGACTATTGAAGTAGAGCAGTATAAATCGGGATTAGAACCAAATTCTTGGCTGCCACGATAATGACGAGTCGGACATTTTTCAGTAAAATCAGGTATATTAATTATAAGTGTTTGTGTAATTGGTACTATTTTAATGTTGCAAACGCCAAACAAGTTTTGTGAAAAAGAAGGTCTATCACCTACAATTATAATATTGCTCGAAAATTCAGCAGTAGGTGGGCAAGTATAGGTTATATCAGCAGCAAAGCCATTTGGAACACGAATAGACCCAATTGAAAAGCTCAAACTGATGTCTCCCGAATTACAAATATTTTGGCTTCTGCCTTGGTAATTTGGTTGTTCAAAGACGGTTACACATCTATTGGGTAAAATCAAAATAGGAGTAAAAATAGGAGTAAAAGCCAAATAGCTCCAAACCATAAATTTTGATCCTTGAGGCAGAGCGTTTCGGCTTTGATTATAGACTGACCATTTATTACCCGAATACCAAACCCCCACTTCATTGGTATTATAAACGCCTGTCCAATATTGTGTTGCAAAAAGAAGTGCATTAGGCTGATTCGTCGTTGAAGGATTATCAAAGAAAAAGTAATTACCTTGAGGGGCATTGACATCTACTACAAAAATAGCGTCATTGATAACGATATTAAACTTAGCGTTCAGTGGCATAACTGCTCGGTTCTGATTGTAAATAGCCCAATTGCTACCCGTATAATAGACACCTATTGGGTTACTATTGTACGGACCATTACCACCCCAATTCTGTGTTACTAAAAATCGTGCATTTGGGTTATTATTTAATTTAGGGTTGTTAATTACTGTAATATGACCTGTTCCAGTTGTACTTGTGTGGATAAAAGCGTTATCACTCGCATTGATAACCATCACATTAAATTTAGCATTGACTGTCATGGGGGTACGGTCTTGATTAAAAATTGTCCATTTGCCATTTGTATACCAAACGCCTACAGATTTATCATGGTAAGGGCCGCTTGCTCCATAATCAGAAGTAACTTGTAATAAAACATTTGGATTGCTATTTGTAGCAGGATTGTCTATAACAGTCCAATTATTGACGATATTAGCCGCAGTTGCCGTATATTTAAAAGCTGTCTGCGCTGATAAAAAAGAACAGGCAAACGTGAATAATAATATAATAAATTTTTTCATCTTGATAAATTGAGAAATTTTTAAAATGCCTACTCTAAACGCTTTTCGGCTTCCGCGTCCTACTCTTTTTATTTTATAAGGTTTTCGGACACCCCTCAGTCATGCTTTCAGCTTGATGAAGCCAAAGGCATCATATTTTTATCTTTTAATGTCAAATCCCCTAAAAATCTTAACCACCTGACAAAAATAAATTCATTTTTTTCGCTGATTGATGATACAAATGTAGTCCCTCTGCCTACCCTCCGCCCTACACCATCGGGTAGTCTTTTTCAGTGCGTTGTTAAGTCGTCGTTAAGTAATTTTAAGGGAAGTGTTAAAAGAATTTTTTCTTATTTTATACTTTACGTTTTTTTAACTTTTATACAATGGGTTTCGCAAATTTAAAATACTAAAACATTGATTATCAGCAATTTGAATCATTTAAAATATTCTACTACACTTGGGTAGTTTTATAATTTTCATTAAAAACTATCCGTTATACATTATCCGTTATTCATTATCAATTATCCGCTATTTTTTAAATTTTACCATCAATTCATAGCGCGAGTGAATCTGCAAAGTCTCATAAATATTCTTCACATGAAACTTCACTGTATCCACGGTTATAAATAATTCCTCGGCAATCATTTTGTAGCTTTTGCCTTTCACAATGTTTTCCAATATTTCATTTTGGCGTTCTGTAAGCTCTGTTACGGAGGGGTTCTTACCATAAGGCGTCGGAATATCGGCTTGTCGGAACATTTCGAGGGCTTTGTACGCAATACTCGGTGTCATGGGTGAGCCGCCGATGACCACGTCTTGAATGGCTTCCAAAAGTTTTGCAGGTGGTGTATTTTTCAGCAAGTAACCCGATGCCCCTGCTTTGATGGCTTGAAATATCTTTGTTTTATCTTCAAAAACCGTCTGAATGATGATAAAAACCTCTGGAAATGCTTCTTTGAGCTGGAAAGTCGCTTCGATACCGTTCATTTTGCTCGGTAGGTCAATATCCATCAAAATCACCTGCGGCGTGGCTCGGCGAATATTGTGGACGATATCCGTCGCATCAGGGTAAATACCGACACATTTAAAACCTGGTGTGCCGTTAATCAATTGCATCAAACCTTCGCGGAGGTAATGGTTGTCTTCAACAATGGCGATTTTGATTGGATTCATCTTTTTTACTTTCTACTAAAACAGTTTTATGCCGACAAATGTCTTGCTTTTATGCTTCTTTTGAACTACCCTTTGAGGGGGTTCTTGTGGTGCCATTTTTATATTTTCTATCGGAAAACGCAACGAAAGAGATGTCCCTTTTTCTAACTGTGAGGTTATCAAAAATACCCCCCTCAGTATATCCGCTCGATTTTGCATACTTTTAAGCCCATTGCCATTTTTAGGATGTGCAATATCAAAACCCTTTCCGTTATCTATAATTTGCATACATATATCGTTGTTGCAGAGTTCAATATGGACGTTTAAAACAGTGCATTCGGCATATTTATAGACATTATTCACCGCTTCTTTGAAAATCAAATAAAAATGCTTGCGTTGTTCAACTGAAAGAAAAGTCGTATTGAGTCGGCTATCCGCCGTAAAATTGAGGGTAATATGGCAGGGCATCAACAAATCAGCCGCAAACAAGCGCATCCTCAAAGTGATGTTTTCAAAACAATCATTTTTAGGGTTTTCAGCCCACACAATATCGTTGAGGGTATCTATCAAATGACGCGAAGCATCGCTGATGCGTTCTAAAACGGGTAAGGATTCATGGCTGACCAAACGGACTTGTTGCATAGCAATTTCAGTAAATACCGCAATGCTGGTGAGGGTTGTGCCAACATCGTCGTGCAAATCGTGAGAGATGCGCTCACGTTGTTTCAGTAAAGCATGTTCTGTTTCTAATTCCTTTAATTGCTTGATTAACAGTTCTTTCTCTAATTCTTTTTTCTCAATATCAATCAGACGCATCCGATATGCCAAACCTGTTGAGAAAAGTATTATTTCCAATATCGTCCCAAGTTCAGTGAAAAAAGTCCAATTTTTCATAGCCGGATTGGTAAATGGATTGATGAGTAATTTGGTTGAAAACAAAAAACCTAAGACAGAACCGACAAAATAGAAAATCGAACCAGCTAAGAAAATGCGTGCCAGACGACCCCTCAGTACCAATAAACATTCACCTAAACTCACTAAGCCAATGGGGATACATAAAAAAATAATTATCATCCGACCTATCCTCAACATCGTTTTATCGGTCATAAATAAAGGCAGAAATGTATCAACGACAACCAGAATGAGGTACATAAAAGCATATAGATGCAGTCGCCCAGCAAAATCAGGGTGTCTTTTTTCGAGATTTAGAAAATAAATAGCGAACTTAGTATATAGATAATAGCCGCCTATGAGCATGATACCTACTGAGTTATGGGCTATGAAAGATATATCGGTCAGTTTATGCTCGCCGATGAAAACGGAATAATGAAAATAGCATAAATTCAATACCAAATACAGGCTGTAGTACCAAAAAGCAAGGTCGCGCATCAAAAAAAACTGACTCACTGTTATGATAAAAAGGCAGGAGACAGCAACAATAGCGATGTTACCGAATGAAAATTGATACAAAATACCCCATTGATATTGGGCTTCAATACTTAAATAAGTGACCACAACAAAAAGCAGTAACGCGCACAGAGATACAAGTGTAAAACGCCGTGATGTTGTCGGTTTTTTGTCTGAAAAATAGGGAATCAGGCTTTTCATCTACTTTGGGTTTTACCAAAAATAAAGACTTCATATTGTTGAAAAAAAGGGGTGAACAAATACTTGACTTCACACTAAAAATTAAATACTTTCTCACTCACGTAAGCCTTGTCCGTTTTTACAGTCACGATATAAATACCTTTTGGCAAGTCCGATAAAGACAAACGGTTGTCTTTCGTGGTTTTTAAAACCTGCCCAATACTGTTTGAGACGATGACCGATTCTATTTTATCATCCGTTTCTACCCAAACCCCCCCCTCAGTATTTCGCTGAATTTTAGCCCCCTTGCCCCCAAAGGGGGATTTTTCGAGAAAAACAATGTTTGAAAACTTTGATGTACCATCTAAATCATTGATTTTCAAACGATAATACGCGGATGCTGAAAATTGGTCGTCCACAGTCGAATATACTGAGGGAGTATTATTCGCCTTGACTTCGGCGATTTTCAAGAAGGTTTTGCCGTCGAGGCTCTTTTCGATGTCGAAGTTTTTGACAGCTACTTCGTTGGCAGTTTGCCAAGTGAGTTCAGCTGTTGAGCCGTTTTGTTTGGCGGAGAAATGGACTAATTCGGCAGACAAAACGGCGGTAACTTCAATGACAACACTGGTCGTAAAGTATTGAACGGTAAAATTACGTCCTGCAACGGCGGGTATATTGATGCTTGCAAATTGACCCGTTCGGCTGCCACAAGTGAGAATGGTATAAGTGGTTCCTGTTGGTGGTGTAAAGCCCCAAACAACATTGAGTGAGGCATTAGTGAGTGTTGCTGCCCCTGTGATAGCTAACACATCATAAGTCGTACTTGCAGTTGTACCATTGATTTCGCAGAGATAGGTCGCACCTCCCAAATCTAAATTAGAACGGATTGTTAATGTACCAGGGCTTGAACCAGGTGCAATGTTTGAGCCTGTATTAAAAATCAAACCAGTACGTACTACTGTACCGTTTCCTTTGAAAGTCGAGTTGGCATTGTTCGTTAGAGTGCCATAATTGTTAAAAGTAGAATTTATTTGGATTGTACCGTTATTTGTTATAGTGCTTGGTGTCTGTTCCCAAGTATTATTACTAACCAAAGTTCCATTATTCGTGATATTATTAACGCCTGTCCGTAAATAACCATTATTGCTGAAAGTTCTGTTCGCTGCGATGTTAAAATTGCCAAAAATGTGTAGCCTCTGACCTGACAGTATGGTAAAATCGTTGTCTAAATTAAATGTTGTTGCCGTTCCAAGGGCTACCGTTCCGCCGCTGCTCCAATTAAATGTACCTGTTGGCAGGCTTGTCATACTCCGTTGTCGTAAATCCAAATAACCATTGAGATTAAGATTGAGAGTGCCGATATTGTTGAGTGTTTCTACACGAAAAGTCGCATTATCTACATTAACAGTGGCGCTACTCGCATTTGTAAAAACGGCATACTCATCATTATAAAAAATCGCCCCATTTGAAAGGCTCAACGTGCCATTATTCGTAATTCTGCTGGAATTGAACATTGCCGCCGTTATGGCATTAAAAATCCAATTACCGTTGTTAGTAATGTTGCCAAAATTTTGAATGAGATTAAGATTTGTAAAGGTTATGTTAGCATTGACAACAAGGGTAGCAGATGATTCAACATTCAAAATGCCTGTTGTAGGTACAGTAAAATTACTGCTAAGTGTGGACGTTACACCTCTACTTATAGAAATTGTACCATTCCAATTGATTGTACCTGTTGGTATCGTTACTCCCGTTGTGCCAATGGTGAGAAAACCTCCTGATTGAATATTTATAGTTCCCGTGTTAGAGACTAAATTATTATTTAATAAAAGGCTGGCAGTACTTGCAATAGTCAACGTGCCAGAATTGTTAAAATTAGCACCCGCGTCAACGATTAAGAAACTGTTTGAAATTGTGGAAGCTAAAATATTGATTGCCCCTAAGTTGGTGAGTGTTGCCCCCGAATTAAGCCTTAGAATATTTGTCGCACCAATAATAAGAGTACATCCTTGGGGAACAGTTAATTGTTGTCCGCTTTGTATAGAAACAGGATCTATAGTATTGATTGTTACAGTTGCACCTGCATTCCAGTTGACAATACCGCCGGCTGAAAAAATCGAATTGCGTCCAATGATGAGGTTACAACCCGTTAAAAGATTGACAGTACCCGCAACGTTTTCGGGTCTGTTCCCACCTGTGAAGGGATTGAACTGACCCGTATTGTCAAAAATACAGCGATAACTAAATACGGCACCGTTACCTATCATATTCATTATACCTGCATTTAAAACAGAACCCGCCGTATTAGGACTTGTGAAACTGCCATAATTGTTCAATGTACTACCTGCATTATTGTACCATAGGAAGTTGTTAAGAACGATCCCGTAATTATTGAAAATGCCCGGACCATAGTTGTCAAAACGACCAAAAGTCGTCGCCGAACTTGACCCGACAGAGAAAGTACCTGTACTTTGATTGTTGAATGTACCGCGATTTTCGATAGCCCCAACACCTGTTCCTTCATTTGCGGCAGATATTGGTGCGCGCAAAAGGATTGAGCCATTATTTATGAAATTCGCGCTGTTGTTTACCCATTTAGTAATGAGCGTCACCGTGCCATTGTTTGTAAAAGAAGCAGTTGACGTGAAAGTCATAATTGCCGTATCGTCACCCTGTTCGAACTGAAAAGTACCGTTCGCCCCAATAGTGAAAGGGCAGGGGATTGTGACGTTGGCAATGACGTGTCGGCGGCAGGGTGCGTTAATGACAACGGCATCTGAAGCGGTTAGGACACCGGGAACGCCATTGACATCCCAATTGGCAGCGTTGTCCCATAGATTATCTGAACCACCGCCCGTAAACGTGTAATTCGTTGCCGAAACGGTACTGGCAGCAAAAAGTAAGGCAAAAATCAGTAAAATACTGAGGGGTACAATTTTAAATAAAATTCTCGTTTTCATAAGCGTTGTTTTTAAAAAATGAAAAGAATTGAGTTTTAAAATATTGATTGTGAATAATTTATAAAAATCAGGATTAACAAATGCCGACATACTGAGGGGTGCGTTTACGCCCTAAAATCAGCTAAGAACTTGGTCTTTCTCTTTCGACAATAAAAGTCCTGACCAAACTGCTATCGAAATAGCTAATAGTAAATTGAACCAACCCAAAGTATTTTCGAAGCCATTGTAAAGTGCGCGAATGTGTAGGAGCGCATATAGGCTTTGAGCGATGAGTATGGCAATAAAAAGACCTCGCCGAGCTAAAGAAGAGCCTGTGTTACGCATATAATAAAAACCCACGCCTAACCCCACCAACACGCTCCCGTACAGACGAGAGAGGTTGTCGGCAAGGGTTGATAGGTTTTGACTTTCGCCTGTGAAAGTATCCACTAAAAAGGGCGGATAGAACAAAAAGGGTAAACCAAAACCAAGCGCAAGAATGGCTTGGACAATGAAGAAATTTTTTGTTGACATAAAGAGATTTATTTTTCGATGAAAAATTGGATTTATACTGAGGGGGGGTATTTTGACCGAAATAAATTTCGGGACGGCGTCAATACTTCGACCGAATCGGCGGTGTAGCATGTTTGAAATTACCTAAAGCGGTTGTGATAATCAGTTTCCATTTGCCATTTATTCTTTCCAAAGTTTTTGTCACCGTCAAATCCATATTGGTTTTCTTTTCCTCATTTTTCCAATGTTCATCATACGTGACCAAGGCGATATTGCCTCTGAACTGAAAGTTCCAATTGTCCTTTGTTATGCCATTGTTCGGTTTAGGTTTTTGGCTGTTTTCTGGTTTATAGTTTTTGAACCACGGCAAACCTTGGGCAAAAGTTTTCAAAGCATCGTAGCCACGAAAAGTCAACACCTCGCCTGGTTCCATACCATTTGTTACTGTCCAAAGCAAATAAGGGACTTGAGCATAATAGTCCATAAACGCATCAATATTGCCTTCACTAAAAGCAGCGTTTTCTCCATATAAAATTTCTTTGATTTCCGTTTCATCAGGATTAACGGCAGGCATTTCAACGTTTTTGTAATCCCACATCGCATTTACGACGTTGATTTTCCATTTGCCGCCTTCTTTGTGCATCAAACGGGTTTCATAGCTCGTGTAGGTTTCGCCGCGAATCGTCTTGGCTTTTTGAGAAAAATTAACCCACGCCCATTCGGGAGAAAGCACTTTAATGAGCCAATTACTGCGCTCAACATTGGGCAGATAAAAAGGCTTGGCATTGCTTTTTATGGCATCGCGTACGTTTTTTTGAATACTCGCAAAGCCTTTGTATGTGCCGATAGACAAATTGCGATTGTTGTACGCGCCTTGCGTCAGTTCATTGTCGGCAATAGCGGCAAAATGAGCAACGGTATCGTGGTTCGCCCAAGCAGTCGTTTCGTCAATAATGACTTTTTTGATGGCTTCTTCATCGGCTTTTTGAGCAGATAAAGGGATAATGAAAAGCATTGAAAAAAGTAAGGAAAAGAGGTATTTCATAATGAATTTGTTTTTAAAATGATGAAAAATAGGTTTATACTGTCATGCTTTCAGTGAGCGCGTTTCGCGCCATCACGCTTTGCGTGACTTGATGAAGCCTAAGGCATCAAGGGGGGTAATTTTTCCGCTGAAAAGGAATTTTTATCGCTGTGACGGTTCGTGAATCGCTGTGACGGTTCGCGAATCACTGTGACGGTTCGCGAATCACTGTGACGGTTCGCGAATCGCTGTGACGGTTCGCAAATCGCTGTAACGGTTTGTGAATCGCTGTGACGGTTTGTGAATCGCTGTGACGGTTTGTGAATCGCTGTGACGGTTCGCGAATCGTTGTGAAGGTTCGTGAATCGCTGTGACGGTTGTGCTATTAGCTTTTTGTCGCCATAGCATAATTTGCAACAGAGGTTAAAGGCACAGCAATATTTCCTGCGATTCCGCCCATGTCCATCGGCAGACCCGCCGCATATTGCAGCATCAAACCCGTAAAAGACTGTTCTAATGGGTGTGTGGCGTTCGCCAATTGTTGTTCCATTGCGGCGACAGGCAGGTATTCGACAACGAAGGTTTTGCCATGGGCTGCTTCAAAAAGCCGAATTGCCTCATTTTGACTGAGGGGTTCGGGTCCGCCAATATCCACGGTTTGGTTTGCCGCAAAACCTTTATCGAGTGCGGC
>JAYTUQ010000447.1:0-3786 GCA_043744455.1 Saprospiraceae bacterium
AGAATTAAAAGTTGATTTGGTACAACTCATTATGGCAATAGACGATAAGAAAACCTTGCGAAAGATGATGAAAGCTTGTAAAAAAGTTGCCAAAAAAAAGATTGGTGGCATGATGTTCCGAAAGCTCACCGAAAACGCATTAAAAAGTCGTATAAAGAAAGTTTCAATCCCGACAATTGGATTGACCATAAAGAAGTTGTCAAAATGTCAAGACAATGGCTAAGTGAAAAACCTTGAAGCAATTTTAACCCCCTTGATGCTTCCAGCTTCATCACGCGTTTGCGTGACAGTATTTCAAACAAAAAATCAATAATACAACGTTTATTAACACATTCACATGAAAAAAAACAAAAAAACGGAGAACAAAATCTCAACGCAAGTACTCCAAAAAGGTATTCTAAAACTCTTTAGAGACAATCCAACCAAAAGATTTTCAGCACGGCACATCATTGAGAAGTTAGGTATTGGCAACAATAAAGACTCTGTCCAATATGCGCTCGACCAGTTGGAACTCTCTGGCGAACTGACCGCAGAACAAACAAAACCTGCTGTTGTCAAGAAGAAATTTATGCCCCGTGATGAAACGGACTCGTCTTCAAATGACGAATTCAGAGAACTGAATCCAAAAGCGAAACCACAAAGAACGTCGGATGCCCGTCATAAAACCTATGAAGGCATCATGGATATGACCAAAACAGGAGCTGGTTATGTGATTTGCGAAGGTTTAGAAAACGATATCTATGTGCCCGCCAAACTGACGAATGGCGCGATGAAGGGTGACCGTGTGAAGGTCAGTGCTTATTTCCCAGCCCAAACGCGGGGCAATCGTCGCAAACCCGATGGCGAAATCATTGAGATTGTGAAACGAGCCATGGATCATTTCATTGGCGTGTTTATGATGACCAGAAAATTTGCTGTTGTTACACCTGACCGCATAGATGTGCCTGAAATTTTTATCAAAATGGACGATACGAGAGAAGCCCAAGAGGGTGAAAAAGTAGTCGTTCAAATAACAGATTGGGGTGAAGGACGGCACAAAAAACTGTTTGGTAAAGTGACGGCAATACTCGGTCAACCGGGTACAAGTAATATCGAAATGCAAGCGATTTTGATAAATAATGGCTTCAATATTACGTTTCCCGACGATGTTTTGGCTGAAACAGCGATGATTGATGACGACACGCAGCGTGTTGAGGTGCATACTGAGGGGGATGGCTACAAAGTTAGACGAGATTTTAGAGGCATCACAACGTTTACTATTGACCCTTACGATGCTAAGGATTTTGACGATGCTTTGTCCTTTCAAGTTTTGAAAAATGGCAATATCGAAATTGGCATTCATATCGCTGATGTAACGCATTATATCAAACCACAAACAGCACTTGACCGGGAGGCATATTTGCGTTCAACATCTGTGTATTTGGTTGACCGTGTGTGTCCGATGTTGCCCGAAAGGTTGTCAAATGAACTCTGTTCTTTGCGTCCGAATGAGGATAAATTGACCTTTTCTGCTGTTTTTGAATTTGATGACAAACACAAAATGGTTAATAAATGGTTTGGCAAGACGATTATTCACTCCGACCGTCGCTATGCTTATGAAGATGCTCAAGTGATTTTAGAAGAAGGCACAGGTGAATTTTCGCATGAATTGTTGAAAATGAATCAAATAGCACATCATTTGCGCAAAAAACGCTTTAAAGATGGCGCCATCAATTTTGAAACCGACGAGGTTAAATTTAAATTAGATGAACACGGTGTGCCTATTGAAGTTTTCGTAAAAGAAAGAAAAGAAGCGCACATGCTCATCGAGGACTTTATGTTGTTGGCAAATAAAGAAGTCGCTACTTTCATGGCAAAACGGGATGCCCGTTCACGTTCAAAAGGTATCGAAGTACCTTATATTTATCGGATTCATGATTTGCCTGATGTGGATAAACTGCGTGATTTCGCTTTATTTGCAAGCGAATTAGGCGTAAAAATGAACCTTGACACGCCCCAAAATATTGCAAAATCGCTGAATGATTTGGCAAGAAAAGCAGAGAAGGATGAAAACTTGAAAGTGTTGACACCGATAGCAATACGTTGTATGGCAAAAGCGGTTTATTCATCCGAAAATATTGGGCATTATGGTTTGGCATTTGAATATTATAGTCATTTTACGTCTCCGATACGCCGTTATTCTGATGTTTTGGCGCATCGCATTCTTTTTGAAAATCTGCAAACGATAAAACGTGTTGATAAAGAAAAGCTCGAAGACCAATGTAAACACATCTCAAAACAAGAGAAAAAAGCATCAGATGCCGAGCGTCAATCCATCAAATACAAGCAAGTCGAATATATTAAAGGGCATATTGGTGACACTTTCGAAGGCATCATCAGCGGCATGATTGAACGCGGTGTTTTTGTTGAAATCAAGCACATGTTGACTGAGGGGATGGTCGATTTTGCCCGCTGCCCCGAACCTTTTGAGGTGGAATCTTCGCGCTTGCGTGCGCGCGGCGTTCGTTCAGGTAAAATTTTGAAAATGGGTCAACTTGTAACGATTCAGATTGTTGCTGCCGATTTAGAAACACGGCAGATTGATATGCGACTTATTGAGTATTAACTGTTTATGGTGTTAAATCCATTTTATTAAAAAATATCAAATATGTCAAAAAAAGAAAAAATACTCATCATCACAGGCGATGCAGGCGAAAGTTATGAATGCCTATATGCCAAACATCGCTTTGAAGAAGCGGGTTATCAAGCGGTCATCGCTGCCCCTTCTAAAAAAAGACTCAACTTGGTTATCCACGATTTTGAACCTGGTTGGGATACCTATATCGAAAAACCTGGTTATATCGTTCCGTCAGATATCGCATTTTCTGATGTCAAAACAAAAGATTACAAAGCCGTTTTGCTATTGGGCGGTCGTGCACCTGAGTTTTTACGTCATGACAAAAAAGTGATTGACATCGTCAAAGAATTTGACAAAAAAGAGAAATTAATCTTTTCGATTTGTCACGGTGTTCAAATATTAGTCGCCGCAGGATTGGTCAAAGGCAAAACGGTTACTTGTTATGAAAACGTACGATTTGAAGTAGAAATGTGTGGCGGAACATTTGTCGGAAAAAGTGAAGCCGTGAGAGACGGGCGGTATATTACAGGACAAACGTGGCAGTCGCATCCTGACTTTTATCGAATGGTTTTTGAGAGTTTAAATGAATGATTTTTTTTTGTCATTCTAAACGAAGTGAAAGAATCTGGATTTGCCATTTTAATAGACATCCAGATTCTTTCACTTCGTTTAGAATGACAAAATATACTGAGGGGGGGCATAAAACAACGCATTACCACATCATTTTCACACTTTTCCCTGTATCTACCGCTTTTTTAATGGCTTCAATAATCTTCATATCCACCAAACCCTCTTCACCTGAAGCGAGAATTTGCGTTTTGTTATTGATATTTTGAGCAAAGCATCAATTTGTTCTACTTGTTGGTATTTTGGTGCATCAAAATAATTTTGATACCGACATTCATTCCGCCCGCACCAAGACCCGAAAAAGAGGGTTGCAAACCAAAGCTTTTTAAAAAAATAAGTAAAATCTATGATTACTTTCACTTTTATAGACGCAACAAGTGAATCTTAAATGACCTTAAATACCTTATATTCCTTATATTCCTTATATGGTTTAAAACAGTTATTTTTTTTGGCTCTTTGACAATTTTAGCGGTAATTTTGTAAAATGGAAAAAGAGCTATATGAACAAATGATAAATCTCCTTCATCTAAAAGTAGATAGAT
>JAYTUQ010000448.1:0-14971 GCA_043744455.1 Saprospiraceae bacterium
GTAAAAAGATTCACCTTTAATATGACTAATTTTGAACACTTTAGAGCAAGATGTTTTGCGTTCAAAAATTAGTTGCCGCTAAAATTGTCACAGAGCCATAATTTTAATGAATGGAAACAGATTTATAATTATGTTTTGAACCCATTATGGGATGATTTTGAATCGAATACGCTCTATTTGAAAGTTTTGATAGCGGATTATGAAAAGAATTATACTATTATAGAATTAATCGGCGAATGGAACGATGCCCTTGAAAATGATATTCGTTTTCTCAAACGCAATGTGATAGAATCTATGTTGGATAATGGCATTTCAAAATTCATTTTGATGATGGATAATGTGCTAAATTTTCATGGCGATGGTGACGATTATTACGAAGAGTGGGCGGCAGAATGTCAAGATGCTTTTAACGGTGGCTGGATAGTCATGCTCAATACTTTTGACCATGTTGCCGATGAGTTGCACGGTACCCGGCTGGATAATTATGTCTATTTTGGGCAGGATTACAATCATTTTAATTGGCGTCAATATCCGCCTAATACTGTTTTACAAATGGTGGAGCAGTTGATGGTAGGCGGTAAGCGACTATTGAATTAAGGGTGGATAATTTTGCTGTTTTACAATGGATAATTTTGAAATTTATAAACATTTTAAATGAATAATTATGATATTTGTCTGTTTTTAAAATAAAATTTTTCATTTTTAAATTATCTATCATGAAAAAAATAATATTACTCTTATCCGTATTAATTTTAGTAACTATAAGTTGCTCAAAAACAGATAACAGTTCTGTTCTTGTCTCAACTATAACGACGCCTATTCCTACTGTTGATTACGCTACCTTGATTGTCGGGTCATGGCATTTGGCTGAAAAGGGAACGCTTATGAATGGTAATTCTGGTGGGTGTAGTGAAGGAAATAGTTACAGTAATAACGTTGTGTGGGCACAAACAAACGAAGTTGAAAAATTGACTTTTAATACTGACGGCACATTTCAACAAGAGGCGAGCATTGATGCCACTTGTAAAGGAAAATATGCATTAAGTAATGGTTATATTTCTATCAATACAAATTGTGGACAAGTAGAACTCCGTCAACCAATTACATTAATGAGTAAAACGACGCTTATTTTAGAGAAATCAGATGGTGACCATAACACGCAATATAAATACCATCGTTTGTAATATTGATAGTTTTAAGATATTTCCGCTGTAATCGCGAGGTTCAAAATCTCGCCGTTGTTGATTTACACAACGAAAAATTATTAGATTTGATTTTATAATCAAAAATAAAAAATATGATATCACGTAAGTCAATTTTCTTTCAAATACTCGTCTTTTCAGCCTTTGTTTCATGCAATAATACGGCTACAAAACAGGAAACAACAAGCCAAAATGCGGTTGAAGTTATTGATTCAATAAAGCAAATCTCTGAGGTAAAGGCTGTTAAAGATGCATCCAAAGAAGCTCCTTTAACGCTCTCTGCTATGTTTATGGACTTTACATTGGGCGATGCAGAACATTATTCTTTTAAGGATAAATCAGGTAAAATGTGGGATTTTAGTGGTTGTGATGATAAAAATGTCAAATTTTATGTTGAGCTACCCGAAGATAAAGCCAATGAGGATAATCGAGGTTTTACAACCAATAAAACGTTGCAAAATAAGTGGTTTGACCTTAAATATGTCATACGGGAACAACCCCAATATCAAGATGGACCTATGACCAAAGTGCCTATCATCATTGAAGCAACAGTGAAGAAATGACTTTTTTTAGAAAAAACGAAAAATATACTGAGGGGTATGATGCTCGAAAGATGGTTTGTAAGTTGCTCCTCATGTTTGTAATTTAGGAAGCCTTGTTATTTTATAATATATTTGTTTATACCCAGACCTAACATTGTAGTGATGGTCGTCTATTTAGTCAACAGGTTTAACATATGATTTTGAAACTCAAATTTTGATAATATTAAGAATACACAAACATGGACATCGAAAACACTGAGACCGAGGTTAAAAACAATCCTATTATTTTATCTCTCAAAGCTTCTTTTTATGAATTGGGTCAAACGATGCAGTTTTGTATGCGTTTTTTCAAAGAAGTGATACATCCTCCTTTTGAATTTAAAGAAATACTTAAGCAATGCTATAACGTTGGCTATAAATCCCTGCCTTTGGTTATGATTACGGGCTTTATCATGGGTTTGGTACTGACGCTTCAATCTCGCCCAACATTAGCAGAGTTTGGCGCAGAAAGCTGGTTGCCAGGGATGGTTGCCTTGTCCTTGGTGCGAGAAATAGCACCTGTTATTACAGCTTTGATATGTGCAGGGAAAGTTGCTTCGGGTATTGGGGCGGAATTAGGTTCGATGAAAGTGACGGAACAGATAGATGCGATGGAAGTTTCGTCTATCAATCCATTTAAATATTTGGTCGTGACGCGTGTTATGGCGACAACTTTGATGTTGCCACTGTTGGTCGTATTTGCTGCGGCAATTGGTATGGTTGGTTCTTATGCTGCCTTCAATATTCATAGTCACATGTCTCTATATAGATTTTTTACCAAAGCTTTTGAATCAGTTGACTTTTATGATTTGATACCCGCTGTCATTAAAACATTTTTCTTTGGTTTTGCAATAGGCATAGTTGGGTGTTATAAAGGATATAACGCCGAACAAGGCACAGAGAGTGTTGGTAAAGCTGCCAATTCGGCTGTCGTTGTCGCTTCTTTGAGTATATTTATTTTAGATATGATTGCAGTGCAAATTACAGATCTTTTAAGTTAAGTATGTTTTTTTTATCAGATAATCAGATAACTAATTATGAATCATGAAAGAACCAGTTGATATAATTATTGAAATAAAAGATTTGCAAAAGTCATTTGGTGCCAATCAGATACTGAGGGGTGTCAACTTGACCATAAAACGGGGTGAGAATGTCGTAATTTTGGGCAAGTCGGGCTCTGGGAAATCGGTACTTATAAAATGTATCGTTGGATTAGTGGAAGTGGATGAAGGCAGTATTATTGTTTTAGACAAAAATATCACAGAACTGGATATTACCGAATTGAATAACATTCGCTTGAAGATGGGCTTTTTGTTTCAAAATGCCGCTCTTTATGACTCTATGACGGTTCGTGAAAACTTAGAATTTCCTTTGCAGAGGACTTTTAAGGAATTATCGAATGAAGAACGTACCGAGCGAATTGAAACAGCTTTGAAAGATGTGGGTTTGGAAGAAGCGATAGATAAAATGCCTTCTGAACTGTCGGGTGGTATGCGTAAAAGAATAGGCTTGGCACGAACTCTGATTTTAGTACCAGACATCATGTTGTATGATGAACCCACAACGGGGTTGGATACTGTTACATCACGCGAAATCAGTGAATTAATACTGGAAATGCAGAAGAAAAACAAAACAACGTCTATTATTATAACACACGATATGGCTTGTGCGAAATTAACAGGTGACAAAGTGGTGGTCATTAAAGACGGCTTGATTACAGCAGAAGGAACTTATGAAGAACTGGAAAAGAGTGACGACAAATGGGTAAAATCTTTTTTTAATTAAAAATATACACTAACACTAAAAATGGAAAATAACAAGAATTACAACATTAAATTAGGCATGTTTGTCGCCATCGGGGTACTACTATTGGTATTTGCTGTCTATATTATTGGCGCACAAAAGAATCTTTTTAGTTCTACTTATCGCCTAAAAACGATATTTAAAAATGTAAGCGGGCTAAAAGTTGGCGGCAATGTGCGATTTTCGGGTATTAATGTCGGTACAATAGATTTAATTCAGATTGAAACAGATACAAGTGTCAAAGTAGAAATGGTACTTCAAAAAGAAGTTAAAAAATATATTCGAAAAGATTCAAGAGCGGGTATTGGTTCAGAAGGTTTGATGGGTGATAAGATATTGATTGTTTCGCCAGGCTCTATCGAAGAAAAACAAGCAGAAGAAAATGATTTACTCCTTTCCGAAGCTCCCGTGAGTATGGACGACATTTTGGCAAGTGTGAAAGTCTCTGCTGAAAACTTAGAAATAATTTCTGATCAACTTGCGGAAATTGTTTATAATATCAATAATGGGAATGGTGTGATTTCCAAAATCATTAAGGATGATGGGTTTTCAAAATCAATCAATAAAACAATGACCAACTTAGAAAAAAGTTCACAAGGTTTAAGTGAAAACATGGAAGCGGCTAAAAGTAGTTTTTTATTAAAAGGGTACTTTAAGAAGAAGAAAAAAGCTGAAGAAAAAAAGCAAGAAGAGGAAAAGAAAAAGCAAGAAGCCATTAAAAAAGAGCAAGAAGCGGCAGAAAAGAAGGTAAGTAAAAAGAATTAATGATAAGCATGATTTGCGTTTAGGATGTTTACTTTCTATATTTTGTTTCCCTTTTCCTATTTTTACGGCTCGTTGAAAAAGTAAAAGAAAATGAATCAAGAAACAGCCTAATCCAAATATGACTAAACAAGAAATCGAAGCAGCTCAAAACGAAGATGCCATGAAGCTCGCAGTATCCAATATCAATCGTCATTTGGCGAAAATATATGAGGGTGGCGGTAAAAAAAGATTAGAAAAACAACGTTCAGAGGGTAAAATGACTGCTCGTGAGCGTATTCAGTTCCTACTTGATAAAGATAAACCCCAAATTGAAATCGGTGCTTTTGCAGGTTATGATATGTACGAAGAATATGGTGGTTGTCCTGCTGCGGGGGTAATTGTGGTCATAGGATATGTAAGAGGCAGACAAGTCATTGTTGTGGCAAATGATTCGACTGTAAAAGCTGGGGCATGGTTTCCCATTACTGGCAAAAAGAATCTTCGTGCCCAAGAAATTGCTATGGAAAATAGATTGCCGATTATCTATTTAGTGGATTCAGCGGGTGTCTTTCTACCCCTTCAAGATGAAATTTTTCCCGATAAAGAACATTTTGGGCGCATTTTTAGGAATAATGCAAAAATGAGTGCTATGGGCATACCGCAAATTGCTGCTATTATGGGCAGTTGTGTCGCGGGCGGTGCTTATTTGCCGATTATGTCCGACGAAGCTTTGATTGTAGAAGGTCAAGGCTCTGTTTTTTTAGCAGGACCTTATCTGGTCAAGGCTGCCATTGGTGAAAATGCCGATCAAGAAGTTTTGGGCGGCGCAAAAACTCATTCTGAAATCAGTGGCGTAACCGATTATAAAGTGCCCAACGATACCGTTTGCTTGGAAACGATTATAAAATTGGTGGATAAATTTGGACGATTTGAAAACGCAGGTTTTTCAAAAGTTGAAGCAGCCCCCCCTCAGTATAAACCCAAAGAATTACTTGAATTATTCCCCGCCGATAATCGTTCAAAACCCTACGATATGATTGAGGTACTTAAACGATTGGTTGACAATTCAGAATTGACTTTATATAAGGAAGACTACGGCAAAACCATAGTTTGCGCTTATGCGCGCATTGACGGTTGGGCAGTCGGGATCGTTGCTAATCAACGACTTGTGGTCAAAAATGGTCAAGGTGAAATGCAATTTGGCGGTGTTATTTATTCCGATTCAGCCGATAAAGCCACGCGTTTTATCTTGAATTGCAATCAAAAAAAGATACCACTTGTTTTTTTGCATGATGTTTCGGGTTTTATGGTCGGGACACGTTCTGAACACGGTGGCATCATCAAGGATGGTGCTAAAATGGTGAATGCAGTTGCCAATTCTACTGTTCCAAAGTTTAGCATTGTCATGGGCAATTCTTATGGGGCAGGTAATTATGCCATGTGTGGCAAAGCTTATGACCCACGATTGATAGTGGCTTGGCCCTCTGCTAAAATTGCCGTTATGGGCGGTGCCCAATCCGCTAAAGTTTTAGTACAAATCCAAACATCATCCATGAAAGCGAAAGGGCAGGTGTTGTCAGAAGAAGATGAAGCAGCACTTTATGATAAAATAAAAGACCGGTATGACAGCCAAACGACCCCTCAGTATGCAGCAGCCCGTTTGTGGGTTGATGCCATTATTGACCCCTTGGATACGCGTCAATGGATTTCAATGGGTATAGAGGCTGCTAATAATGCGCCTATTGAGAAATTTAACGTAGGTGTCATTCAAACATGATAAATATGAATTATGAATTATGAATTATAAAAAAGCGACTTGTCGATTTACGATAAGTCGCTTTTTCATAATTCATAATTCATAATTCATAATTCATAATTCATAATTCATAACTAATTAAGGTTTTTTCACCTTATCGAAATCACCTGCTTTGAATAAACTGATTTTAGATAAGTCAATATTTTTGCGGAGGGCATTATTGACATCATTGACGGTCAGTTTAGAAACAGCATCTTCATAAGCAGCGTCCCATTTTAGGTCTCTTTTAAGATATTGATAACTATTGAGTTTGCCTGAGAGTTGACGGTCATTGGAACGTCCGAGTAAACCGTTTTGAGCCACGTATTTCTTTGCTGAAGCGAGTTCTTCTTCAGTGATACCTTCTTTCAAGATTTTATTTACTTCTTCTTTGAAAGCGGCTTCCAATCGTTCGACGTTTTCTGGCGCATAGATAGCGTAAGTATAAAAGAAACCAGCTTTGTCAAAGGGGTTCGCTTGAAGACCAGAACCCACACCATAACTAAGACCATCTTTCTGACGAATGCGATTTGCTAAACGACTGCTCAATGAACCGCCTCCAAGTACGACATTACCGAGTACCATAGCAGCATATTGTGGGTCGTCGTCGCGCATAGGAAAATTGAGCGCGGCGAAGAACAAAGCGTTGGCTTTATCAGGCGTTTTGATAACATCGTTTTTAGGCGTGACATCAAAAAATTTAGACTCTAAACGTTTGAACGGTTTAGGTGATTTCCAAGAACCGACCCCCTCAGTAATGAGCTTCTTTGTTACGTTTTCATCAAAGTCACCGACGATGGAAACAGTGGCATCAGAACCGCCATAAAATTCTTTATAAAACTTACGGACATCTTCAATCTTTGCCGTTTTCAATTCATTGATTTCTTCTTGGGATGTCTGTATGTAACGCACATCTGTCTTAGACCACGGATTCATATGGCGTTGCATCGCATTAGAAGCTTGGAATTGTGGGTCACTCAATTGCTGTTCGCAAGAAGCCAATTCTTGTTGAATGATTTCTTTAAACTCTTTTTCTGGCATCGTTGCGTCTTTCAACATTTCATTCACAAGTGCCATGGTTTGAGGTAGATTGTCGCGAACGGTTTCTACGGACACATTGACTTGATTTTGGCTGCCAGAAATACTAACAGTAGCTTTCAAAGCATCCAATGCATCATTAAGTTGTTGTTCTGTATGTTTTGAAGTGCCTTTTTTCAACATCCGACCTGCCAAATAGGAGACCATTTGTTTGTTTTGGAGACTATTAATGTCACCAAACCGTATCGTCATATTAGCAACAACTGTATTACCACGTGTTTTTTTGGGTAAAAAAGCATACTTGACCGTTCCAGCCATGCCCATTTTCGTTCTAGCTTCAATATTTGAAAAAGAAGGTTCAAATACTTCACCTTCAGCCATCTGAGCTTTACCTTTATAACCTTCTACGATGGCAGAAACTTCAGGTGTTGGCGGAATTTCAGCACGATCGGATTTGGCTTCTGGTATAAATATGCCGACGGTTCGGTTAGATGGTTTAAAATAAGCTTTTGCAACACGCGCAACATCTTTGGCTGTGACTTTTTCCATGTTATCACGGTTGATGAAGAACATCCGCCAATCGCCCAAAGCAATATATTCAGATAGCAACACGCCTGTTTGAGCCGTATTGCGGTAGGCTTGTTCGAGTTGTTTGAGGTTTTGTTGTTTGGCTCTATTCACTTCTTCATCTGATAGTGGGTTGGTTGCCAAATCATCCAATGTTTTCAAAAAAATGCTTTTGGCTTCATCCAAACTTTGCTCTTTACGGACATCCGTATTGAAATAAACGAAACCTGGTTCTTTAGTTTGTAAAGCATAACCCCAAGTTGCTGCCGCCTTATTGGCTGATACGAGGTTTTTATAGAGTCTTCCAGAAGGGTTATCTGTGAGTGCGTCCGTCAAAACTTGTACTGCAGGAAAATCAGCATGAGAACCTGCGGGCACATGATAACCGGCGGACACGACTTGTACGTCACCCACGCGACGAAGAATCACATTGCGTTCGCCATCTTGCGTAGGTTCTGTTGACCATGTACCTTGTAAAATGCGGGTAGGCTTAGCTACAGGGGTAAAGTATTTATCCACCATTTTAAGTGCCTTCATTTCATCCACTTTGCCAGCTATCGTCAAAACAGCATTGTCTGGTTGATAAAATTTACGATAAAAACCTTGAAGATTTTCAATAGGCACATTTTCAATATCGGCTCTGTTGCCGATGGTAGATTTACCGTAGTTGTGCCAAAGGTATGCAGAACTCATAACCCGTTCCATGAGGACACTGGAAGGGTCATTTTCGCCCATTTCAAACTCATTGCGGACGACCGTAAACTCTGATTCTAAATCTTTTTTGGCTATAAAAGAATTAACCATGCGGTCAGATTCTAAATCTAAAGCCCATTCAAGATTTTCATCATTTGCTGGAAAAGTTTCAAAGTAATTGGTACGGTCAACCCAAGTTGTGCCATTGAAGCTAGCACCTTTCGCTTTAAATTCAGCGGGTATGTCTTTGTGTTTGGGTGAACCTTTAAAAACTAAGTGTTCCAGCAAGTGTGCCATGCCCGTTTCGCCATAACCTTCATGCCGACTACCGACGAGGAAAGTGATGTTGACCGTTGCCGTTTGCTTTGAAGCATCTGGAAAGATAAGTACACGTAAACCATTGTTTTTGAGGCGGTATTCCGTAATACCTTCAACGGAAGTGAGTTTTTCAATATTAGACGGCAATTGAGCGGATAATATAAATGCAAAAAAAACGCCTAAGCTTAAGAGTAGAGATTTGCGAAAAGACATAGTGAAATTCATTTTTTAAAATAGTGAATTTAGTTAGGTAATTATGTTTAAAAATACTGAGGGGTACATTTTGAAGAAAAGTACAAACGTGAATTTAATACAAACTATAAAGACTGAATATTGTTTTTAGACTAAACAACTGTTGTAGCGGACTTATTAGTTAGATTAAAAGAAAAAGACAAATAAAAAATCCTCCAAGCTGCAATATATCAGTTACCTGTCAGGTACATTAATAGAAGGGGTAAAAAAACCGCACAGAACGCAAAACGGTCAAGCGGCTTCAAATTTTCCATCGGGGATACTTTTAGTATCTTAGCATGAATGACTTTATTTAGCAAAAAAAGTTGCAGATAAAAACTGAATTAAGAAAGATGAAAAGGAGAAGTGTAAACATAAAAAAGCGACCCCCTCAGTAAAAGAAGCCGCTTTGGTATATTTCATCTCTCATATTTCATCTCTCATATTTCTTCGCTTACTTCACTCTTCTCAATAATATTTGCCAAAGTTGCTCATACGGAATCACTTCTAACTCAGAGATAAGTCCACGATAAGAGAAAGGCACTTCATGCAGTCGGGCAACATATTTTTCAGTACTAGTTAATTCATTTATTTTGAAATCTGCTTTTGCCAACTGTTGTAATAAACGGATGAAGGCAATAAGACGGAAATAATCTTCTTTCTTTAATTGACGATTGGCGTAATTTTTTAATCTGTCTATCAATTCCGATGCTTGAGCATATTGTTTTTGTTCAAAAAGAAACAACACCTGAGCGATAATTAAGAAAATTGTAAAAATCCTCATTTCTTTCGGATACATGATGGGATCATTGAGGAATTTAGACACCTTAAATATGCGTCTGTTTTGACGACGCAGAACAGGATTTTCATCACCAAAAACTTCAATAACATAATTCATGTAAACTTCATAAATTTTCCATTTTTCACGGTCTTCCAAATTCAATCGTTTATACTTTGTATTGGAGAGTGCACGTGTCAAAATTGCGATAGCATTGATGTAATTGTCCGTGTGCATGGCTAAAAGGAAGTAATATTCCATAAATGTAAACCACATTTCAGAACCTTCTTCAAAGGATTGCAAACATTTTTCAGCATTCACTTTCCCGCGTTTATAATCTTTCAAATGCAAGAAAGCGGACATCTTTTTCAACTGGAAAGTCGCCATTTTCTCTTCTTGATAAAACGTAGGATTCTCTTTCATGTAATGTTCTGCACGCGAACAGACCTCAATCATAGCTTCATAATCTTGCAACATTTCATAACGGTAAGTCCAAACCAAATACATATTGTAGAAGATGATAGGCGAGTCATATATTTCAGACAAACCTATCAAGGCATCGCAATATGTATCAATCCGTTCAGTTAAATCGAAGCTCTCGGTGACAGGACGGAAATAATTCATCATCACCCGTTGGTTCAATTCTTCCGAACGAATTTCTGCATCTAAAATATCCTTATATTGTTTGATATAACCATCGTATTCTTCGTAATCCTTTTCGTTTTCTGTTTGAGCCGCAAAGGTTCTCAGAATCCGTGAACAGTTGACAATCAAATCCGCAAATTTATATTTGAGAGAAGTCGTCAAAATTTGACGAGCCAAAGATGCTGCTGTAGAGTTGGCTTCGTTGGCCAATAGGATTTTCACCAAGGTCCATTCTTTATTACAAGTAAAATACGCCCTGTCGTAACCCGATGTGTCGGGCAAATTGACATCCAAGAAAAACAATGTATTGAGCAACCGTTTACGGAAACGAGACTTCAACTGGCGATATTTATCATCCGTGGGACTACAATCTTGCAAGTAAGTGGCAGCATCGCGATCATTACGAAATTTACCCGCCATAAGGGCTTCATAAAACTCATTAAATTTCGAGTTTTTGTTCTTCAAAGAATAATCATCAAAGATTTCAATCTTCTTTACTTTCTTTTTTGTGACGATTTTCGCTATCTCAATGAGGTTTTTCATCTTATATAATTTTGTGACATAAAGCTAATAGTATTTTTACAATATTTTAAATAATTAAGTCACAGATTTGAAGAAAATGATTCAAAATTTATGAATTATACAAAGCAGTATTAAAAATATTGTATAAAATGTAATGTATAAATATTTATTTTTCAATTCTCATTTCAAATAAAATTGCAGGATAATGATAGATATTTTAAATACAGGACAAATGGCTTGCTTAAATGAATACTTATACAAAAAATAAACCATTCTTTAAAAATGTCTTTATTTGTGACGCTTTTTTTGCAGGTTGTTTCTATTTATACGCACAATTGCATTTTTCGAATGAAAAGTTATATACTAAAACTAAAATTATTTTCATCAAGCAAGAAAATAGCGGCTCAAACGTTTTCTTACTAAAATATTTAACTAAAATATTTAACATTATGAAGCTATCATTCATCATCTCCATCATTTTCTTATTTTCAATCCATTATTCAGGCATCTCACAAATTGACCTTCAGTCTCATAACAAAGGGATTTATGGCATCATGGATACCAAATCGCTTGATCAATATTTGCTCGTCATTGAAGGCATTGGTTCTTCTTCCAAAGATTTGCTGAATGAACAAAGCCTCAAATCATATATGATGCCGCCCCGTTTAGCGGCAAAAAAAGCCAATTCTGCAACTTATGCCTTAGCAAGTGCACTCGAATTTTACATTAATCTCAACAACAACTACAAAGACAATTTATCTCCTGATTTCATACGTTTACAAATGCCACAAGGTTCAGTAGAGGACAATCTTAATTTTTTGGGTAACACAGGAACGGTCTCTGCAGCTATTTTGCCCTTCGATTCGCCCAACCTGACCCCCTCAGTATATTCCGCCGTAAAATATAAAATCAAGAACTATATCAAACTTTTTCAGTCTTCTACACGTCCACAACAAAAGTTATATGATCTCCGAAAAGCCATCATGCGCGGCAATCCTGTTGTTGTAGAAATGCAAGTAACCAATGAATTTAAAAATCTAAAACAGTCTCGTTTTTGGCAAGCCTCCTCAGGCGATGTAACGCCTGCGGGTACGCAATTTCTCGTCGTCGTCGGTTATGATGAAGAGCGCAAAGCCGTTGAATTGCTCAACAGTTGGGGACGCGAATGGGGCAATGGCGGTTATATCTGGATTAGTTATGATGATTTCAGCAATTTAGCCGCCAATGGTTATGTGTTGATTCTTTAAAAATAAATTACTTTGTACTTGAAAAATGATGATAATACGCTAAATTTGTAGAAAACAGTAAAAAATGTCACAAGTCATTGCTATACCTAAGCCTAATAAAAAAGAAACCAAACCTCGTTTAGTTTCTCTCGAAGCCTATTTTCAGGCGGAAGAAAAATCGCTACATAAAAATGAATATCATAACGGAATCATCATACCAATGGCAGGTGCATTACTCACGCATAACAGATTAGCTTTCAAAGCAGGAAAACTAATTGATAATTTTATTGAAGACAATAATCTTAATTTTATTGTTAGTAATAGCGAGACAAAGGTTCGAATTGAATCATATAATAGGATTGTTTATCCCGATGCTGTGGTGATTTGTGAGACCCCTCAGTATTTTGAGGGTAAAGAACACACCATAGTCAATCCAATACTCATTGTCGAGGTATATTCAGATTCTTCAAAAAAGTATGACCGCAACACTAAATTTGAAATGTACCGCACTTTGTTCAGCTTTAAAGAGTATGTTCTTATTCATCAAGACCGTAAACAGGTCGCTGTTTTTTCAAAACAACCCAATGGTACATGGATTTTGCAGGACTATATCAGCGATGAAGCCACAGCTATTTTACACCATATTAATGAGTGCCCTTTGTCTTTAAAAAGACTTTATCATGGATTGGAACTGTGAAAAGTATGCTATAAGTTTTATTTTTCATTATTCAAAAAGCCGCATTGTTCAATTCAATGCGGCTTTTTTAATTAAAAATACCCCCCCTCAGTATCTCAGTGCTTTTCTAGCATTTTTTGAAGGCTTGAAAAAAAATAACGTAAAATATTGACAATCAATATCTTAAATCTCTTTAACGAATACTGACCATCGTAACCAATTTTTTAAATGACCGTTTCAATACAAGACATCTTTCTACTTTTGAGAAATAATTTATTCTGAAATCAAATCTAAAATTCTATTTTTTGTGGAAAAACTAAATAAATACAGCCAAACAGTTACCCAAGACCCAACACAACCTGGGGCACAAGCCATGCTTCACGCCATTGGTTTGACCGACGAAGACTTCAAAAAAGCCCAAGTGGGCATCGTTTCGACAGGTTGGGAGGGCAATCCTTGCAATATGCATCTCAATTCGTTGGCAGCAGATATAAAAGTAGGTGTCAATAAAGTTGATTTAGTCGGTTTGATTTTTCATACAATCGGTGTTTCTGACGGCATTTCGATGGGCACAGACGGCATGCGTTATTCTCTTGTTAGTCGTGATATTATTGCTGATTCTATTGAAACCGTAGTGGGTGCACAATGGTATGATGCCGTTGTCGCTGTTGTCGGTTGCGACAAAAATATGCCTGGTGCGATGATGGGCATTGCACGGCTCAATCGCCCGTCTATTTTAGTTTATGGTGGTTCGATTGCCCCTGGTTTTTATAAAGGTGAAAAATTAGACATTGTTTCGGCATTTGAAGCCTTAGGCAAAAAGGTGGCAGGAACGATTACAGATGAAGATTTCAGTGGTGTGGTTCACAACGCTATCCCAGGTGCGGGTGCTTGTGGCGGTATGTACACTGCTAATACAATGGCTTCGGCTATCGAGGCATTGGGTATGGCTTTACCAGGCAATGCGTCAAATCCAGCCGTAAGCCAAAACAAACGCGACGAATGTGACCGAATAGGTGCTGCTATTCGCAATCTTTTGGAAAAAAATATTTGTCCAAGAGACATTATGACGCGCAAATCGTTTGAAAATGCTTTTACGGCTTTAACAGTTTTGGGCGGTTCGACAAATGCAGTTATGCACCTTATCGCCATGGCAAGAGCAGCAGGAGTCGAATGGACGATTGATGATTGCCAAGCGATTTCTGACAAAACGCCTTTCCTTGCGGACTTAAAACCTTCTGGAAAATACGTTATGGAAGACCTTTTTGACATCGGTGGTATTCCTGCGGTGATGAAGTTTCTATTGAATAACAATATGTTACACGGCGATTGTTTAACAGTAACAGGTAAAACAATTGCTGAAAATTATGCTAATGCACCTGATTTTACTGAAGGTCAACAAATTATGAGACCCCTCAGTAATCCGATAAAACCACAGGGTCATATCCAAATTTTGTATGGCAATCTCGCTCTTGAAGGTTCAGTAGCTAAAATTACAGGCAAAGAAGGTGAAGTTTTTGAAGGCAAAGCCAAAGTTTTTAACTCTGAACAAGAGGCAAACGATGCCATTCGTGCCAACAAAGTCGTCATGGGCGATGTCGTTGTCATTCGATACATAGGTCCAAAAGGTGGTCCCGGTATGCCCGAAATGTTA
Organism: Saprospiraceae bacterium; assembly: GCA_043744455.1. Lineage (GTDB taxonomy): Bacteria > Bacteroidota > Bacteroidia > Chitinophagales > Saprospiraceae > JAAFJT01. The sequence goes on from JAYTUQ010000448.1 coordinate 14,474, forward strand.
AAACCAACATCGCTCATTATGGGTGCAAATTTGGGTAATTCAGTCGCTTTGATTACAGATGGACGTTTTTCAGGTGGTACACATGGTTTTGTGGTCGGTCACATCACGCCCGAAGCACAAGACGGTGGTAATATTGCCCTTATTATTGATGGCGATACAATTCGCATTGACGCCGAAACCAACCGTTTAGATTTACTTATTTCAGAAGAAGAATTGGCAGCGCGTCGGGCAGCTTATGTGCCACGTCCTTTGGTCGCTACAAGCGGTGCGTTGTATAAATATGCCAAAACCGTTTCATCAGCGAGTAAGGGGTGTGTGACGGATGAGTTTTAATACCCCTCAGTAATTCCCATATTTTCAAATAGTTACGAGTATATTTTACTTATTTTTGTATAAAAATATAAACTACTGTACTGTGAAAAAGATTAAAGTTTAAAACATTGATTATCAATGAAATAGTTAAATACAATGTTATGTAAATACTCAATTAGTTTTTTA
>JAYTUQ010000449.1:0-14954 GCA_043744455.1 Saprospiraceae bacterium
CTACGACATCATCTTTACTGCACCGCGTTTCCGTAGAAATGGGTCTTTAGAAACAGCTGGAAAAGTCACTGTCATTCACAATGGCATTGTTGTTCAAAACGCAACGGTGCTTCAAGGATCAACCGAATATATTGGCGCACCTAAAAATGTTATGCACGGTAAAGGGGCAATCAAGTTGCAAAATCACAGTAACGAGGTCAGCTATCGCAATATTTGGATTCGGGAGTTGTAATACCCCCCTCAGTATTTGCTTATAAAAAAGCCGTTTCAATACATTTGAAGCGGCTTTTTTAGTTACATGTCGTAAAATTGTAAAAGCTAACCCTTTTGTTTTACTTTTGAACCCTTCTTTTATTCATCTAAATCAATCAAAAATTCATGAAAAAAATCTACTCAATTGCATTATCGTTATTCTGTTTGAGCAGCCTCTTTTCTCAAAAAACGGTAAATAAACCAACCACAAGCACCCCCTCAGTATCAACAGACCTAAACACCTATTTTGCCCCCATGAGATGGCGCAATATCGGTCCTTTTCGTGGCGGTCGGTCGGTAACAATCAGCGGTGTCATCAACAATCCACTCGTTTATTATGCAGGAATGACAGGCGGTGGTCTTTGGAAAACGGAAGATGCTGGTTTAACGTGGCAAAACACCTCCGATGGCTTTTTCAAAACAGGTTCAGTCGGTGCGGTTGCCGTCGCGGAATCGGATGTCAATGTCATTTATGTCGGCATGGGCGAACATCCACCGCGCGGCGTGATGAGTTCCTACGGCGATGGTGTTTATAAGTCAACAGACGCAGGTAAAACGTGGAAAAAAATGGGTTTAGATGCTACACGACACATTGCAGGCATCTCTATTGACCCTAAAAATCCAGATATTGTTTATGTTGCAGCGCAAGGCGCAATTCACGGCGCAACCGAAGACCGAGGCATTTATAAATCATCAGACGGTGGCACGACTTGGAAAAAGGTATTTTATGTAGACGAGAACACAGGCTGCGTTGATTTGAGCATGGACATGTCCAATCCGCGCATTCTCTATGCCGCTATGTGGGACTATCGGCGCTTGCCTTGGGAAGTCCGCAGCGGTGGTAAAGGGTGCGGTTTGTGGAAGTCAACAGATGCGGGTGAAACATGGTCACGCCTTGAAAAAGGCTTGCCAACCGAACTTGGAAAAATGGGTATTTCCGTTTCAAGGGCAAATCCTGAACGCATTTATGCCGTCATTGAATCCGATTCAAAGGCAGAAAAAGGTGGCGTTTTTGTTTCCAATGATGCAGGAAAATCATGGACTCGTAGCAGCAAAGACCATAGTTTGGTGCAACGGGCTTGGTATTACACCGAAATTTTTGCCGACCCACTAAATGAAAATACTGTTTATGTGTTGAATACGTCAATTTTAAAATCCATTGACGGCGGCAAAACATGGTCGCGTTTAAGCGGTACGCATGGCGACCATCATGGGTTTTGGATTAATCCATCGAATAGTAAAAACATTGCCAATGCCAACGATGGCGGCGGTGCTATTACCTTCAACGGCGGCAACACATGGTCATTGCAAAGCAATCAACCTACAGCACAATTCTATCGCATCAATGCCGATAACCGTTTCCCTTACCGTATTTATGGTGGACAACAAGACAATTCGTCGGTTATGATTATGAGTAGAAATCCATCTGGCGGTGGCATTTCCGATAAAGATTGGTCAGCTTCGGCGGGTGGAGAGAGTGCTTTTGCCGCTTTTGACCCCAATAATCCACGCTACGTCATGGGCGGCAGCTATCAAGGTACAGTTGAAATTTTAGATACTGAAACAGACGAAAGCAAGGGCGTTATGGTCGCACCTGTACAGTATTTGGCGAAACAGCCAAAGGATATGATGTACCGTTTCAATTGGAATGCACCGATGATTTACTCTAAATACGAGCCAAATACCTATCTCCATGCAGGAAACAAGGTTTTCAAAACTTCTGATTTGGGTAAATCGTGGCAAATCATTTCGCCCGACTTGACGCGACACGATACGACTAAAATGGGTTTCAGCGGCGTACCCTACACCAACGAAGGCGCAGGTGGTGAGAATTACGGAACGATTGCTTATCTCATAGAGTCACCTCTTGAAAGCGGTCAAATGTGGTCAGGTAGTGACGACGGTTTAGTGCATTTGACCCGAGACGGTGGCAAAACATGGGCAAATGTAACGCCTTCGGGCTTAGATGAGTGCCTCGTCAACTGTATCGAAGTCTCACCGCACGATAAAGGAACAGCTTTCATTGTGACGACACGGTATAAATTCAACGACTTCACCCCCTCAGTATTTAAGACCACAGATTACGGAAAAACGTGGACAAAACTCAATAATGGCTTGCCAAATGGTGCATTTGCCCGCGTTGTGCGTCAAGACACAGAACGCAAAGATTTACTGTTTTGTGGAACGGAATTGGGCTTATACGTCTCTTTCAATGGTGGCGAAATGTGGCAACCTTTCCAACAAAATTTGCCTATTTGCCCTGTTTTAGACTTAAAAATTCACAAAGGAGACTTGATTGCAGCAACTTCTGGACGTGCCTTTTGGATTCTCGACGACTTGGGATTGGTGCGTCAATATGCCAAAACCGACGACTTCACTTTCTTCAAACCCGAAGACGCTTACCGTACTTCATCAAGTAGCCCTTTAGATAAAAATGGCGAAGATGACAATACAATTCGTATCGGGCGTGGTGGTTTTGCAGGAACAAATCCAGCCAGTGGCGTTGTTTTGTATTATCAATTACCCGCCAAAAAAGATTCAAACACCGTATTAAGCCTTGATATTTTGACTGAAAAAGGGCAAATCGTGCGCAGTTTTTCCAGTAAATCCGACCCGAAAATCGTCACTTTTATAGGCGGTCCTTCAGCAGAACCGACCCTTTCGATGAAGGCGGAATTAAATCGTTTTGTTTGGAACATGCGTTATGAGTCATTGCCCGCTGTACCAAATGTAATCGTTGAAGGCAGTTATGAAGGGCGTAAAGTCGCGCCTGGCAACTATCAAGCACGTTTGAAAATGGGCGATGTTGAAAAAACAGTCACTTTTACTATTTTGGCTGACCCACGCCTCAACTACCCTGCTGCCGATTACGCCGCCCAAGAACAAACGCTCGGGGACATCGAAAAAAGCATCAAAGACATCCACAACAACGTTAATCAAATCCGCCAAACACGAAAACAATTGACTGATTTGATGGACATCTTAAAAGACAAAACCGACATGAAATCGGTGAACGAACAAGGTAAAAAGATTGTTGAACAAATAAATGCTTGGGAAAACGAGTTGATTCAGCCTAAATCACAGTCTAACGACGATGTTATCAATTTTGAAAATAAATTGAGTGCCGACTATTTTTTCATCAAAAGAGAACTCGATGTCAATACACCTTATGTTACCGAAGCGCAAAAACAACGCCTTTCTGAACTCAATACGGTGTGGCAAAAACGGCAGATTGAACAAGGGGCTATCCAAAAAAGTATTGATGATTTCAATAATTCATGCCGTCAATTGAATATGGGGCGCATTGTAATGCCTGTTACGGCGAGTGAGAAATAAATAATTGAAAAGGAAAAAATGAAAAGTGGTAAGTGGCGATATGTCCATTTTTCACTTTTCATTTTTCACTTTAATTATCTCCGCTGCAATACTCACTGCAATTTCCTCAGGCGTTTGGCTATTAATTTTCAAACCTATGGGCGTATAGATACCCCTCAGTATTTCGCTTGAAAAACCGTCATTTTCAAGGTCTTTCAATAAGGTTTTCATCTTAGAATCACTGCCCAAAACACCCAAATAGCGCACCTTTTTGTCCAAAAGGTGTTGAATGACAAGCGCATCTGTCCGATATCCAACAGTCATAATGACTATATAAACATTGTTTCCCGAAGGAATATGCGTACCAATTTCACTATAATCCACAAAATGCTTTTCATGGACATACTTGTTTTTCTCCAAAGTATTTAAGTCCATACGGTCATCAAAAAGATGAATGTGAAAGTCCATCTTTGACATTAATTCCGACAATGCCAAAGCACAATGTCCGCCGCCGATAATGTACAATTCATTTTTAAAACCTAAGTTTTCTGTAAAAACAAAATGGGTTTCGTCAATTGAAACAAAACAATAAGGCGCGCTCAATTTTTGATTATCAAAGACATGAAAATACTGAGGGGTCAATTTTAAGACCGTCGGCAAGGTATGTTCTAAGGCAAAAACAATGCGTTCCACGACAACTAAATCTGTTTTTTTAAGTGTATAAAACAAAATCGTTTCTTCGCCTGAACAAATCATACCGCTTTGGTCATGCGGTGTATTTTTATGGTGAATTTGTTTTTTTAAAAAAGGAGGATGGTCGTCATTTTTTAAAAGACTTTTAGCTAATTCAACGAGTTTAATCTCCATAATACCGCCGCCTATTGAGCCAAAAAGTACCCCCTCAGTATTCACAGCCATTTTAAAACCTTGCCGTCCAGGACTGCTGCCTATGCTGTTCACAACCACTAAAAGCATTACTTTTTCGTCGTTTTTCAAGCATTTTGTGATAAATTGCCACAGCTCAAGTTCTTTTTTCATGGGCAAAAATCAATCTTTGGGTTTGTGCAACATATTTTTAACAGCTTTATCAAAATCGCTTTCAAACAATCGGTCTTGAACAACTGCGTATTTTTCGTACTCTGATTCCGCTTTTATTTTGGCTTCCATTGCGCCAATTGTTCCTTTATTTTCTAAAATTGGGTAATTTGATAGCTCTAAAAATTGGTGTAAAAACGTCGTCCAATCCGCCATATTCATAATTATCTGCCTTGTAGCTCTATTTTCAGCCAAATCAAGATACGCAGAAACGATACGATTCAATTCAGAAATATGATTTTCGCTCAAATAGTTTTTGGCAACGCTGACATCAGATTTCAAAATTTTACCATGAGGTGATTGTTTCCAGTTTGTTAAACCCATATATAATTTTGTTGCGTCTGCACCTGAATATATGATTTCAGCAGCCGTTTTACCTGTTATTGCCCAATGCAATTTGTTTTGAACAGAAGCAAAAAACGTCTTGGTTGTTGGCGCATTTTTATCATAGTCAGCCGAAAGACTGTAAATATCTGTGATTTTTTGATAAAAACGCCTTTCACTCGCTCGAATATCGCGTATGCGCTCCAACAATTCATCAAAATAATCTTTCCCAAATTGTTTACCTTGTTTCAAGCGGTCATCGTCCAACACAAAACCTTTTATAATAAATTCTTTCAAAGTTTGGGTTGCCCAAATCCTAAATTGCGTTGCACGATGACTGTTGACGCGGTAGCCAACGGCAATTATGGCATCAAGATTATAGAAATCTATTTCACGGCTTACCGTTCTACTACCCTCTTTTTGAACTTGTGCAATTTTTGCACAAGTTGCTTCCTCTTTCAATTCATCGCTTTCAAAGATGTTTTTTAAGTGTTTTGTTACAACACTTCTCTCCACACCGAACAGCTCCGCAATCTTTTTTTGAGGCAACCAAAACGTCTCACCTTCAAAAAAAACATCAATTTTCACACTGCCATCGGCAGTTGTATAGAGCAATATTTCGTTCATTTTTTGTTCATCCATAGTCGTATTTACTTTTCTATTTTTTTGTTGGACACCTCGCCCAATCCTAAAAAATTCTCCTTCGACACAATGGGTTTTTTAATCTGTTCTTCAAGCCTTAAACGGGCATTTCCCGCATAATTGCCTCCTTTAACAGCAGCTTCTTGGTTTTCATTAAAGCCTTTTGCATCGTCATTTTCAGCTATCAAACGAGTTGATTCTTCACTTAAAGCAGTGAAAATCAATTCAATAAGGGTCATGTGGTCACGTAAGTTCTCTTTTTCCAATCCTTTCAATTGGCTGTGTTCAGAAGGTGTCAATCCAAATGTTCCTTTTGCAATCGTTGCTGTCAAAATGCTGTATTCCTGACCTTCTTTTACGCCACGCGCTTTCCATTCATCGGTCAATTGCTTGCGAGCAATAATGCTTTTTTCTCGATAACCAATCCAATCATCGGGATAGCCTTTGACTTTGTATATTTCTTTGGCACGGCCAAATGCCAATTCGGGGTCTGCCAATTCCTCAATTCGCTCTTTTCCCACTTGTGCCAACCACAATTTTAGTGGCTCTGCTTTTGGCGATGGAACAGACATGACGATACGAAGCACCCCCTCAGTATTTGCCGCATCTGTTCTATATTTTTTGCCATCTGCTGCTGTCATTTTCAGTAGTTCACAAATTGTGACCAACTGATTATCACGTTTTTTCAGCATTGACCAATATGTTTTGGGCTTTTTACTTTCAGTCAGGACTTCAATAATGTCAACGATTGAAAAATACCATTCATTATTATGCTTAACTTTACGAATAGATATGCCTTGTTCAAAAGGTATTAGGGAATGACTTTCCATGTTTTTCAATTTTTATGACCGTATTTAAAAAAGAAAACACAAAAATATGTTTTAAAAATAAGACTTTTAAGGCTATTAAATACATTTTTTTGTTTGATAAATTAATTAACAAACACTTCTTCTTTCTCATAATGCAAACACATCAACACCTTTTCCGCCGTAAAAGGGGCATCAAATTTTAACATCAAATCGTTATCACTAAACGCTTTTACGGCATCTCGAATCGCAAAATATGCCCCAATACCATACATTAACGGCGGTTCACCAACGGCTTTTGAGTTAAATATGGCTAAGTTTTCCCGCGCTGTTTCTAAAGGAATGATGCTAATCTCCTTTGGAATACTATAAATATCGGGTATTTTGTAGGTCGAAAGTGCATTTGAGCGCAGTTTTCCTTTTTCGTCATAAACCAGTTCTTCCATCGTCATCCAACCGATACCTTGAACGATGCCGCCTTCGAGTTGCCCATAATCTATGGCTGTATTCATCGTCGAACCGAAGTCGTGAACCACTCGAACGAAATCGATGTCGTAAATGCCGCGCAAACAATCTACCGTTACGCCCACCGCCGCTGTTCCATAGACATGATAGGCAAACGGATGTCCTTTGGCAGTCGTCCAGTCGAAATATACTGAGGGGGTCGCATAGTGTGCATGATGCGATAAATTAATACGTCTGCCATACGCTTGATTCACCACAGTCACAAAATCCAAGTCCGTTTTTTCATTCTGAAAATAATAAAACCCCTCTCTATAAGTCAATTCCTCTACAAAATCACTTGTTTTAAGTAATTCTATAGCCACTCCGCGCAGTCTATCCATAATTTCAGTACAAGCCATTAAAGTCGCTTTGCAGTTCAAATCAGCCGTTGCAGAAGCCGCTGAAGGAGATGTATTGGCAATTCGCAGAGTATTTGTTGAATGAACTTTTACTTTTTCTATCGGTATTTGAAAGACTTGTGCTGCCACTTGTGCGATTTTAGTATTCACCCCCTGCCCCATTTCCACCGCACCTGTTGAAACCGCAACAGAGCCGTCGGTATAAACATGAACGAGTGCTCGCGATTGATTCATCATGGTTTTTGTAAAAGAAATGCCAAAACAAATAGGCATCAAAGCCAAACCTTTCTTAGTATATTGGTTTTGTTTATTGAATAACACAGCTTCTTTTCGTGTTTTTTCAAAGTCAAAATGAGCATTTGCGGCTTCCCATGTCGTCATGGCTTCGCTTTCCGCTTTTTGTCCGTAAGGAAATTCATCGCCTGTTTTTAATAGATTTTTTTGTTGGATTACTGAGGGGTCAACACCTAAGGCTTCGGCAGCATGGGTGATGGCAGATTCCATAACAAACATACCTTGTGGTCCGCCAAAACCTCGAAAAGCTGTGTTTGGCGGTAAATTGGTGCGACAACTATACGCTGTTGCAGAAACATTGGGTATAAAATAGGCATTGGTACAATGAAAAAGCGTTCGTTCTAACACCGCTGGTGACAAATCGGCGGCGGCACCAGCGTTTTGATAAAAGGTGACGTCATAAGCAAGAATTTTTAAATTTTCATCTAAGCCAATTTGATAATCAGCACTATACGGATGCCGTTTGCCCGTCATGCGTAAATCTTCCATCCGATTGAGGGCAAATTTAACAGGGCGTTTTGTGAGTTGCGTACCGACCGCACAAAGAGCCGCCCAGGCATTGGCTTGATCTTCTTTACCGCCAAATCCTCCGCCTAAACGCATAACATCTACCTCGATTTGGTGCATCGGCAAACCCGTTACTTTGGCGACGGCACGTTGCACCGCCGTCGGTCCTTGCGTTGAAGAATAGACTTTCAAACCGCCCCCCTCAGTAGGCAAAGTGTAAGCCCCTTGCGTTTCGATATAAAGGTGTTCTTGTCCATTTACATCTGCTCTACCCTTGAAAATATGTGAACAAGTGGGAAATACCCCCTCACTATCACCCAATTTAAACGCCTTTGGTGGGATTATTAATTCATTTTTGGCAAACGCCACACGCGGGTCAGTGATGATTTCAAGTGGTTCAATGTCAATTTTTATTTTTTTAACGGCTCTTCTTGCCGCTTCTTCCGTTTCAGCTAAAACCAAAACAATGGGCATACCTTGATAATGCACATGACCATCGGCGAGTAACGGTTCGTCGGGAATGATGCCACCAATTTGGTTTTCACCTATCAAATCCTTAGCCGTTATGACGCGGAGGACCCCCTCAGTACTTTTGGCATATTTTAGCTCAATTTGGCTAAAAATGCCATGTGCAACGGGCGAATCATAAACAGCGGCAAACAAAGTGCCTTGCAGCAAGGGAATATCGTCGAGATAAATAGATTCTCCTCGGACGTGGTTTATAGCGTCTATATTTTTCATAATCTAAGGTTTTAAAAAATAGTAAGATCACTCTCATTGCATCAAAAATAGCCCATTTGTGAAAGTTTTCACTTTTTTTAAAATTGGTGATTCCATTAAAAATTACATACAAGCTGTTATAAGCTCTTCCCAAAACAAGTCACAAACTTAAAACAAACACCACATTATCCCTATCAAAACGGAAAACCAACCGACAAATAAGTCCGCCATAAGCCTTTTCCATTCTCGACAGTCATAACCATAGGACCAAAAGGCGATTGATAACCCACCTTCAATCCAAAGCCAAACATCTGCAAATCGCTGCGCAACAAGCCGCTTATCGGATTGAAGCCTCTCGGATTTGCAAAACCATAAGATACTGAGGGGTTCAAATACACGCGACGAACAGGGTTGTATTGTACACCGATATTGAAAAGGGTGACATTGGCATAAGAAGAAATCTCGCCTGGGCGCAGTCCTAAAAAGTTTAGGCGATTGTCGCGTTGTTGCAGCCGCGAACCACCAATATAAAGGCGGTCATTCAGAAAAACATAACGATTGGAAAAGTCTTTGCTCGTTGAATTCGGTACATAAAGGCTGTCTTTACCTTGGGGATCCCACAAACAGCCCCAATTAATGCCAAAAGTAAGCGTCACATCAGGCGCTAAGGGTATGAATGTTTGATGTTTTAATAATATTTTGCCGATGTTTTTCGGCGTGTATTGCCCTTCCTGCGGGGATATGATGCGTTCAAATGCACCCGAATCGATAGAGCCTTCTAAGGCTGAAATATTCAATTTGAAGTAGTTACGAAAACGCCAGCCGATGTCAACGCTTGTGCGACTGCCTTTTGTTGGAAAAAAGACATCGTTGAAGGTATTGCTGGACCAATTGAATTGTAGCACATTACTGTTATGATCGTAGGCGTTTCTTGGAATATTCTTAAAACGGGTCAATAAGCTTCGACTACGAAGCAAAATATCGTATTCACGTCGAAAATTCAATAAAAAACCGCTGTTGACCCATTTTGAATAACCGATGCCAGCGCCATAGTCATATCTAAGGACGTTGTAGTTTTGATTGTCTTCATATTGTTGTAAAATTTCTTTTCCCGATATGTTTTCATAATTGAAGAAAGGTTTAGCCCAAAAATGGAATTTATCATCGAGATAAAATTGGTAGTTGCCACGCATTTTCAATCGTTCCGAAATTTCTGTGGATAAAACCAAGCGACTATTATCCAAACCGAATTGTCGCGCCGTGTAATTAAGAATCACGCCAATTGAGGAATAACTATCGTAATAAACTGCCGTTTTAAGGAAATCCATTTCTTCATCTTTTAAATAAACTTTGAGGGATGTACTATCAAATCCGAGGTAAACATTTTGAAAAAAACGCGAGCCATTGAGTCGCTTTGTCGCTTCTCTTATTTGCTCGGCAGTATAAGTTTTGCCCGTGTCTATGCCCAAACGGGCAGCTGCAAAGCGCGCTATTGAGGGGTTAGCCATTTCGTCTCCTGCTGTCAGAAATTCAATGTTGTTGATAGGTAGCTTGGGGTCTTCAACCCTTTTTCGGGTATTGTGGAGACCGTATCGGTGTTGTTCGGCGGCAATACGTTCCAGTTTTGGTAACATTTTTCGCGCTTCTTGTTCACCAATGTCAATGATGTCGGCATAGTGCGTAAAATCCGTTGTCGAATACCGTCTCAAACCATCGGAGTGATTGATGATAACGGTTGTTAGCTTCATTTGGGCTCTGGCATTTTTGACCGAACCAAAGGCGTAGGTTTGGCTCAAGAGGCGCATAGGACTTGAAATTTCACTTTTTTCATACACGCGAAAGCCAGTATAACTGCCTATGACTTGCTCCGCGCCCATCTTTATGACTTCATCTACAGGAAAATTTTTATCCAAACCACCGTCAACCAGTAATTTGTCTTGAAAAAAAATAGGCGTATAAACGACAGGAATCGCCATCGAAGCCCGCATGGCAATTGCCAACGAGCCTGAATCGAGTCGCACTGAACCGCCATTGATGATATCAGAACCCATCAGACGCAAAGGAATGGGCAATTTGGAAAAACCTCGAATCGCTCGTGCGCAGTAAGTATAATAGTTGAAAAGTGCCAAAATATATTGCCCTTCAATGAACGAACTTGGGGCAGTTGGGAGGAAACCATCCATCGGTAACTCTACGGCATAACGCCTAAATTCGTCTTTTTCCTCGAAAGCTACTTCATCAAAAGGTTGCGTATTGGAAAGCATTCGAGACCAATCCACCTCCTTCAAAGCAATGCGTTTGATGTCATCACCTGAATAACCTAAGGCATATAAGGCGCCGACTACGCTGCCCATACTCGTTGCCGACATATAATCAATATGTATATCGAGGGAGTCAATTATCCGCAAAACACCAATATGCGCCAAACCTTTTACACCGCCACCACTGAGGGTTAAACCCATTTTGGGTGCCGCAAAGGTGCCGTGGACAATTGTATCTATATCACCTTGTAAAAAAGGCAAAAAAGGGGTTTGCGCTTGCGAATGGACAAAAACGAAACAAAATCCAAGACAAATAATAAGGGTAGAAAAAGGTATTCTCATTTGATGATGTTAGGCGTAATGAGCTTTTTGATAAGGAACAGTTCGGTTAAATACGTTATTAAACGCTAATTGTATTATAACGCTACTTACTGTTTTTTGTGCACTAAATTGTCAAAAAAGACATTAAATCATCAAAAAAGAATTAAAATCTGTTATTAAGGCTCTTTTTTTTTGAGCTTTTTAGTTATATCCTTTTTACATTAAATCTTTTTAAAGAATAACATATTATAACAATACGTATAAAGTGCAAAAAAAAGAATGACTTTCAATTCTTAAAAAAATAAAGGCTCACTCTATCGAGAAAGCCTTTGAAACCTTATAATGAAGAAAGTATTATACTTATAATTTATAATAAATTGATAATTAAAAATAATGACAAAAAAGTAATCTCTGTAAAAATCTTTATTTTTTTCTCAATACGGAAGGAGGATTATTATTATTTCAAAAACGATATAATACCGAGCCTTTAAGTTGCCACAATGGTTGAAACTGCGAGATGTTACGCGTTTTGATGTCAAAACTGGCTTCTGCTTGAGCTTTTATGTTTTTGTAAATAGGACATTCCGCTCCTGCTCGTAAACGTAAAAATGGGGTATGGAAACTCTTGTCAAGGCGGTCTTTATAAACATACACATCCCTTCGCCTCCTTAAAGAAATAAATTTATATTCAAATTTTTCTTCTGATTTTGTTTGTCCAAAAACACTCATACCTACAAATGGCTTTAACCGTTGGTGTCCTATAGCATATTCCAAGCCGAGCGCATAATGCCAGTACGGTTGTTTGACATTTACTTGCAAAAAAACATCGTTTCGAGTCGGCGGATTAATTGTTGGAATATCATTTGTCTCATCTATTTTGGCAATTGAATAATTCAATGCTAAATGTTGCGCCTCTGCGACTATTTTAAAATGCTCATTCAAAAATAAACCGACACGACCGCCTACAGAATAGCCATCTTGTTTCAGAATATTTCGACCCGTCAAAAAGACTAACCCTGTTGAAACACCGATTTCAAAACGGAGCAGTTTTACCGGCTTGATAATAGGCATAGGTTTCTTGTTTTGTTCATTATCCTTTTTTTTGAAATCTGTTTCTAAAAAACCTATAATTTTATCCGCTTTCCTATTGAGTGAATCTATTTTAGCCAAAATTTCGGTTTTTTTATCATCGATGGTATGCTTTAAATTTCCTTTTATTTTATTATTATTTTCTATTAAAACGCCATTATTACCCACCTTTGAGGATGCTTCTATATCCATAATCTGTGCATTGGCAACCATATTTGATTGGTCTGAATACGCATTTTCAAGATTTTGAGCCTTGTCTTCCGTTGCTGATGCCGATTTCAAAGTGTATTTAAACGCAGGCGTTTCTACCTTTCCATTTTTTTCAGATTTGAACCCATTTAGTTGACGAGGATTAGTTTCAGATAGTCCATGCTTAACAATATATGTTTGGACAATTGTGTCATAACGTTTAACCACTATGTGTTGATAAATAGTATCTTTCTTTACAACAGTTTGGTTTGCTTCTTTCAGGGTCGTTACTGAGGGGGCATTATTGTTAACAGTATTTCCCAACCGCAATGCCTTGATTTCAGCGGTCAACTCTTGAATATTACGATGTTCTTGATAAAATAACCAACCACCTAGACCCAACAATCCCAACATAGTAAATAGCGGAATGACTAACAAAAGCCACCTACGTTTTTGTCGGCGTTCGAAAAGATAAGTATCCAAACGATCCTCCATTTTTTGCCATTTTGCTTCCGTAAAAGGGAAATCTTTACCCGCTTTTAGTTTGTCACTAAAAATTTTGTCAAATTTATCGTCATTCATGTTTTTATCTTATTGGAATGTGAAACCATAATTTGTAATTTTTGCCTTGCTATCATTAAATTTGAACGCGAAGTCCCTTCTGAAATACCCAGCATTGCAGCTATTTCGATATGTGTATAACCCTCTATAACATTTAAATTGAACGCTGCTCGATAAGAGGGTGCCAATTTTCTAACCAAATCAATCAACTCATCCGTTGATATCTGAGATAAAATGTTTTCATTATTCAAAACAATATATTGTTCTGCCAACTCAATCTCCGAAGTCATGGGCATATTTTGATATTTTTTTAGATAATTGATAGCTGACCTCACAACAATCGTGTGCAACCATCCCACAAATGAAAATGAGGAATCATACAAGTTAATTTTTAAAAAAATCCGTAAAAAAGCATCATTCAACATTTCTTCTGCTTCGACTTCGGTTTTTGCATAGCGATTACACACGTTCATACCATAGCGATAAAACCGCCGATACAACGCCTTCTGACTCAATCGATTAGCTTTACGACAACCATTGATAATTTCTTCTAACTCATTTCTATTCACTCAAAATGTCGTTATATTGATGTTTGTAAATACACGAACTACTTCAATAACGTGGGTTCAAAGTTGAATTATTATCAAAAAAGATGATAAATAAGTACGTGTTTGTGATGCTTCTTTCTAATGCTAACCTTTTTACTGTACTGATTTTACAATCTCTGCCTTGGTCTTAGGTTATATATCTTATTTCTACGCTATATTTTTTCAGAATATTAATTTAATGGTGCAATTTCAACAATCTCAAAATAAATTATACAATTTTCCTTTTTTTTACTTTAAAAATAAAAAAATGAAAGACTTTTTCAATAACATAAAACAAATTAAAAATATTGCTGATATTGGTTTACTCTATGCCACTGATGCTTATGACCGTGAACGATATATCGAATTGCACGCCATCAGCCTTAAAATGATGAGCAGCCTCACTGACACCCCCCTCAGTAAAATGACCGATTTCTATCGCTCCATTACCGACTACCCTACCCCAAAAGTAGATATTCGAGCATTGGTTCTGAACAATACCCATCAAATCCTTCTTGTCCAAGAACGCTCCGATGGGCGTTGGGCATTGCCAGGTGGTTGGGCTGATATTGGTTTGTCTGCCCGAGAGGTTGCTGTTAAAGAGGTCTTTGAAGAAACCGGTTTAACGGTCTCCCCCACTCGACTTTTGGCTGTTTTTGATAAAAAATGTCATCCCCACCCACCACAAGCTTATTATGTTTACAAATTCGTCATCCTTTGCGCCTATGTTTCAGGTGACTTATGCCCCGCACACGACATACTTGATGCTCGTTATTTCGACATAAACGATTTGCCGTCTCTTTCCGAAAACCGCATCCTAAAATCTCAGATTGAATTGTTGTATCAAAAAACACAAATAAACAATATTGAAACCTATTTTGACTAAGGTTTTTAGCCTATAAAATCCTGCTGTACGTTGCCGTACGTTGCTGTACGTTGCTGTACGTTGCTGTACGTTGCTGTATGTTGCTGTATGTTGCTGTATGTTGCTGTATGTTGCTGTATGTTGCTGTATGTTGCTGTACGTTGCTGTACGTTGCTGTATGTTGCTGTATGTTGCTGTATGTTGCTGTATGTTGCTGTATGTTGCTGTATGTTGCTGTATGTTGCTGTATGTTGCTGTATGTT
>JAYTUQ010000450.1:0-3761 GCA_043744455.1 Saprospiraceae bacterium
GACACTGTTTTTAGATTTATATTTCGACCAATTTTAACAACTTGAATTTTTATAAAAATGAAAAACATTCTCATACTCATCTTTTTGCTTATGACACCATTCGCCTATTCACAACCTAAAACGATTGGGCAAGTCGTTCGTCTTGACCCCAGTTTAGACGATTTGATTGATAAAAACGCCCAAATTGAAGTCCTTGCGGACGGCTTCAAATGGTCGGAAGGACCTGTGTGGATTAAGAAAGGCGCCTATCTTATCTTTTCAGATGTCAAAGCCAACACCATTTTTAAGTGGAAAGAGGGCGAAGGTATTACACCTTTTTTGAAACCATCGGGCTTCACTGGGCGCGGTACATACAGCAACGAACCAGGGAGTAATGGCTTAACCGTTAGTATCGATGGTCAAATCATTGCTTGCGAACACGGCGATAGGCGTGTGTCTATCATGCCTACTGAGGGGGGCGGTAAAAAGACTTTGGCTGACAATCACGAGGGGAAACGATTCAACAGCCCCAACGATGTTGTGCAAAAATCGAATGGTGATGTGTATTTCACTGACCCACCTTATGGATTGCCTAAACAAGAAAAAGACCCGACGAGGGAAACGGGAATCTTTGGTGTGTATCGCGTAGCAAAAAATGGCGTTGTCACGCTTTTGGTCAATGACCTGACGCGCCCGAATGGTTTGGCATTTTCACCAGATGAAAGCATTCTGTATATTGCTCAATCTGACCCCGATAGGGCGTATATTATGGCATATCCTGTCTTGAAAAATGGTGTTTTAGGTAAAGGAAAAATCTTTTTTGATGCCACACCGATGTCAAAACAAGGCATGAGGGGCTTACCAGATGGTTTGAAAATCGACGACAAAGGCAATTTATTTACCACAGGACCTGGCGGTGTGTTGGTTATTTCACCCAAAGGAAAACTATTAGGTCGCATCGAAACAGGGCAACCGACTGCCAATTGTGGTTGGGGAGACGATGGCTCGACTTTGTATATCACCGCGAATATGTACCTTTGCCGCATTAAAACAAAGGCAAAACCCGCTGTTTTCAGATAATTTTTAATGGAAAATGGATAATGAATAGCGGAAAATGGATATTTTTTTCACTTTGTATTATCCATTTTCCATTAAAAATTATCCATTATTCACTATCCAATACAATTATGCATTCAACTACAAATGACACATATTTTATGCAGCAAGCCATTATCGAAGCACGTAAAGCTTTAGATGCAGGAGAAGTGCCTGTCGGTGCTGTTATCGTTAGCGAAGGGCGCATCATTGCGCGAGGATTTAATCAAACAGAACGGTTGAACGATGTGACGGCTCATGCCGAAATCATTGCCATGACCGCTGCAACTGATTATTTGGGTAGTAAATATTTGGACGAATGTGATTTATATGTCACGCTTGAACCTTGTCCTATGTGTGCGGGTGCTTTGGCGTGGGCGCAACTGAAACGGCTTGTGTTTGCTGCCAGCGACGATAAACGCGGATTTATGCGTTTTGGAAAAGAAATGTTGCATCCTAAAACAAAAGTCGAATTGGGTATTATGCAAGATGAATGTAGTACTTTGATAAAGCGTTTTTTTCAGGAGAAAAGATAGGTAGGAGCCAAAAGATTAAAATCGGTTTAAAAAGCGGGATTTATTGCCACCGTTGCTGTAATTGTCCTTTTACTGAGGGGTAGCTAACAACCTTGTTTAATGCTTAATTTTAATTTTAAGCTGTCGCAAACTTAGTATATTCCCTAAATTCAGGTGGTAGGAAACCTGCAACAATATCGTTTTTAGGTACACCACTTTCTTCTAACATTTGTCCAACTTCCCATTCTGTCATATTTTGTTGAACCCATATTTTTCCGTCGATAATATCAAAGTGTAAAGGGCAATCATGTACAAAATTATCTCCTTCCCAACCAATTGTTACAACTTGGTAGCGGTGATTTTCTTTATCTGCAATCAACTGATTACCGCCTACGACGTTGGCATACTTAATCTTGGCATATTCATTTAGAATACTCAAAATTGCCTTTTCGTATTTTTTTATTTTTCTATCCATTGCCATAGTTGGTTTGTTTTCTCGTTTTTATTGACTTTAATTTTTTACAAAAATACATCTTTTTGTCAATGGGGTAAGATATTGTTTGGAAAATACTAAGGGGACTGTCGTCTTAATGAACAATTGTAAAAAGGGTTTTGAAAACTTCAAACAATGTGATGTACGACATAAACTTAGGGTAAAACCACCGCCACTAAGATTGGTTAATTTTGTTCTTTGACATTACGGATAAATTTTCAATATTTTGTTTATTGATGATTAGAACTGGGACAGTTTTGATAAGAACATAATTGTAAAAAATATTCCAAGAAACAGTCTTAGGATTGAACTTGACTTGGACATATTTTTCTTTTATATCCTTACAGTCTTTTACGAGACTAAATTTTTGAGCAAAAATACTGATTTGCCCTGCCGAAGACACTTTACGCGAATAGGTTTTCTTAGCGAGGAAATCATAAACACGCTGTATATCTGCATGGTTGGAGTCATTAGGTAACCATTTTCTTTGTGCTGATTCCAACTGTGGATAGACAGCTAATCGGGTTTTGTTATCAAGCCTTGATACTTTGAATACTTCACGTTGAACAATCGCTTGACTGTCGAGTCGTTCTTGTAAGTCTTTGATATTAAGTGCTTTATCAATTTCCTACGCCAATTTGAATGAAATATTCTCGCAATGGATGATAGAACATCTTGAAATTGAGAAAAAAGCATGGTTCAGTGCTGACGGAAAAGCGATGAAATCGACAATTGAGCATGCGCACGACACATGGCAAAATTTCGTTAGTTTAGTTAGTTTAGTTAGCGTTTTTCATCAACAAACGGGTACTGTTTTAGCGACGGCTCGGATGGATAATGGCGAAGAAGGTGAAATACCGACGTTGCAGCATTTATTAGAAAAATCAGGACTCACAGGCGTTGTTTTAACAATGGATGCCCTGCATTGCCAAAAAAAACAGTTGAAATCATCATCGAAAGCGCAAACGACTACGTGATTCAAGTCAAAGGCAATCAAGGCACATTACACAAAATCATGCAAGAAGTGACCTATAATAAATGTCCGACAGCCGTTCATATGACAGAAGAAAAAGGGCATGGACGGACTGAAAAACGATGCGTGACACTCTATAAAATACCTCAAAATATCAAAGAACAATTAGCTGGATGGCGTGGCTTACAACAATTCATTCGAGTTGACCGAAATGGAATTCGCGGGGGTATAATTTTCAGTGAAACGAGTTACTATATCACAAGCCTCAAAACCCAAAAAGTCAAAATTATTGCTGTGGGTATTCGTGGACATTGGGGTATTGAAAATCGTTTACATTGGGTCAAAGATGTTAATATGAACGAAGATAAAAATGGTATTGCTGGACACAACGCACCTGAAAATATATCCATTATGAAAAACTTCGTTATTAATGTTTTTAGACTAAATGGGTATCAGTCCATTAAAAATGCAACTATTACTTTTGCTAATAAGATTGAAGAACTTTTTGTCCTTATTAAAAATAAAAAATTTAGAACTTAACAGCCCTGCCACTTTAAGGGGTATGCCGTACACGATTGTTGGGCTTCTTACTTTAAATTCAATGACTGCCAACATGTACTTTGTAACAGTCATCTATTTCGAGAACTCCATGCGGCTTCTCAAAGAGGTTTCGACTGGGCACAATCCCTCAAAAACCATATTTTTG
>JAYTUQ010000451.1:0-14705 GCA_043744455.1 Saprospiraceae bacterium
TTTTTTAACTGCTGCGAAAGCAATCAAACTAAAGGCTCATGGCTAATATCTTTACACACTTTCAGGCGACTATTTTGAGTCAGCCTGAACTTGCTGAAACGAGCAAACCGCTGATGCGGAAATCCCTTGAACGGACGAACAAAGAAATAAGTGAGTACGACAAGTGGAAAAACACTTCAAAACTGCCCCTAATGCTGCTTTATTTGCAGGAGGAATGCCAGAAACATTTGTCCTGTCCTCTTAAAACACATGATGGAATTGATTTTTATGGTACGGCAACTGCGCGCGGTTTCCGTATGCACCCTGCCCTTACCCGATTTTCTGATGCTCATGTAAAATTTCTTTTTGATTTTTTGAAAGAACGACTCATATCGCTTGATTATCAAGCTGTTAAGTCTGATACTTCTATTTTCAAACGTGGCGATTATTGGGTAGAGACGGTTCATCGTCATGTTCTACAAGCACCGAACTCAAAAGGATGTTATGCGGATAATTTAGTAGGCGGTTTTGGTCAAATTACGATTGAAATGCTGCTAAAAGACGATAGATTGTGTGCTTTGCGCTTAGAAGCGACTGTTCCAGATTCCGATTTGCCGCGACCAACTGATGATTTCGCACAATTGATACAGCTGTTACCGGCTTAACCATTGAAAATGTTTCAACCAATATTTTTTTTTCAAAAACTCCGAAGTCTTCCCGATTCGGAGTTTTCTTTTTTAATTTAATGTGTAACAATAAAATATATATTTATAAAAAATTACAAATGAACATGATTATTTAACATCTACAATTTGCTTGTTAAAAAACTTTATCGTAGTTTTGTTTTATATTAATCAATTGAAACTATAAACTTAAAAAACGCTTTAACAGGTTAATTACAAAAAGAGCATTTCTTATTTTTCATTTTTCATTTTTCATTTTTCATTTTCATTTTCATTTTTCATTTTTCATTCAAGAGGTTGAATGGTGATTTATTTTGTCATAAACAAATAACAAAATATTCACTAAATTTATGCTTATTCTTAAAACCAAATTCTTAACCAATAAACAAATGAAATATGTTTAACACATCTTAGTCTTTCGCTATCGTATTATTTCAGCCTTTGTAAGGCATAAAAGCAAAAACTACCGCCACGTCTATTGCAGTGGAGCGTGACGGCAGTCATTTTTTTAATAAAAATTAAAAGACAAAACTAATGAAAAATTCTAAACGACGACGAAAATAGGGCAGTTCTTCCCGAATTGCCACGCTCTCCCCGTTCCGAAAGCCTTTCTTATTGGATGCTTTTTCGTCGCTTTGTCCTGACTACCCAGGACGAACAGGCTTTGTATTTCTTTCACTTTTTAAAATAACAACAAACAATGAAAAAGTTTCTCTGTGTGTGCTGCGCAAGCACCCCCTCAGTAAAAGGCATTTACACAGCACTATGTATCTTGATTTTGACCGTACCTGCTTTCTCTCAAGTTGAGATGAATAGCAATAATACCGTAGCTCCTTACCTTAAATGGGAGGTGAGCGTGGATTTGAAACCGCTTTTCAGGAGTGATGAGCCGTATAATGTGATGGCTAAATGGCATTTTACGGAGAAAAAAGCACTTAGACTTGGATTAGGAATATCTGATTACTCTAAAACCAAAGATACATTTGGCATTAATGAAATCAAATATGTAAATGGTCAAAATCAAATTCAGTATGATCAATTTACTCGAAATTTTGGTAATAAAATGAACTGGAATATTAAATTGGGCTACCAATATGAATTTAAACAAGGGAAAGTATCTATCTATACAGCCTCTGATTTTGATTGGGTCAATGAGTTTATTGACTTTAATGTACCTATTCAGAATAAAGGGGAACTAATAGACAAGGGTGCTGTTCAGCCATTTTTAGGTTACCAAAGTATCTTCTTAATGCAAAGTCGTAAGACTGCTTTGAATTTAATCCAATCATTGGGTTTTAAATATCATATAAACAGCTATTTGTCGTGTGCTTTTGAAACCGCAATAATTGGAAGGTATATTAAATTTTCTTATAACGCTGTTGAAGACCCGTATATCAATCCATACTATACAAAATTTACAGTTAAAGGTGGGTCTGAAAAACATTTGATTTTCAAGCCACTAATAGGTTTATTCGTTAATTATCATTTTTAACAATTTAAAACTAAAATAATGAAAAAAGTAATTATATTCTTATTCTATTTCATACAAGTTATGAACTTAAATGGTCAAACAGTAAATATTACTTGCCCGGGTGGTGGCACAGATTGTTTTTCAGTTGCCTGTACTACTCCGAATAATTATCTCGCAGATATTTCCGATGGAGTACGTACAACACCAAATGGATATTCGAGGACTATTACATGGACTTCTGCTGGCTCAAAATCAAGTGCCATTGTTGCGGGGGATAACCTTAGTTATGCCGTTAGTTGGAATAATCAACCAAACTCACCCGCAGATATAGTTACCTTAAAGGTCTTTTACAGTAACGGCACAGATACTCTTACTCTTTATGCCCAAAAAGCAGTAACTGTGAAATACATCGCACCCATTACACAGATGAGCATTAATGGTGTTGCAGCAAGCAACACTCAACCTAATTCAGTTGCTTGTGGGGATAGCCAACCAATTACGCTTAGTGTTCCATCACCTACCACAAATCCAAGTTCTGGCATAACTTATTTTTGGACATTTCCTTCAGGATGGTTTTTTGCTTCGGGAACATCTACAAATTCAAACACCGTAACAGTTTATCCAAGTCCAGGGACAGAAGGAACAATATCTGTTCAAGCACGGCGGAATGACGTGTCCTGCCCCCAAGAATCCTACTTGATAGGTGTTACGCGTCCAAAAGTCGGTATTCCAACAATAGGCAATGTGCCGACTAATTCTCTATGTGTTGACAACTACGTTTATTTAAGTGGAAGTGCGACAAATGCAACGAGTTACACTTGGACACTAACAGGTGCATTAACTCATATTTTAGGCGGAAATACAACTGAATTGGTAAAAGCAGTTAGTGGCGGATCAAGTGGCACGGTGACATTTACAGTTGATAATGCTTGCCAATCGCCTCAAAGCGTAACACGCACCATCTATGTCGGTCCACCAGCTATTACTTCCGCGACCGTTGATTGGATGCCACTTGCTTATCCAAATTACATCAATAACCCTGGGTTTTTGACCATAAATGTCAATAATACAGAAGGTTCAAGTACGACATGGACATTATTGGATGGCTCAGGGAATATTTATTACGCTGGACAAAATCAAGTGTCGGTCTATGCCTACCCTTTTATGCGGGTTGAAGGCGTAACATCCAATCAATGTGGTACAGGAGAAGCACGAACTTTTTATGTCCAAGACATCAGTAATGGTTATTACCGGATGGGCTTTATTATCTAAACTTCTTCTTTGAAGGCAACAGAAGTTTTACAGAACAGATTGAATTGAATTAGACGTAAAAAAGCCTTGCAAAATTCACTTTGCAAGGCTTTTGTTTTATACTTAACTGTATTACACCAACTCTACAATCAAATCATCTTGTTCCACCAACGTTTTTTCAGACAAGTGAATTTTATGCACTTTACCTGCTATTGGTGAAGTAATGGTTGACTCCATCTTCATAGCTTCGATGATGAAAAGCGGCGTACCGACAGTAATCTCATCGCCTTGTTTTACGAGGATACGGCTGACTGACCCTTGTAATGGCGCGCCAATGTCGAATTTCGTTGCCACTTTTTTGTGGGCAGCAATTTTCGTTTCGACTTTTTTATCCTTAACCGTAATCGAACGGGTTTGACCATTTAACAAGAAAAACACGGTGCGTTCACCCGCTTCAGTCGGTTCGCTAACATTGAGAAACTTGATAAGAATGGACTTTCCTTTGTCAATTTCAACTAAAATCTCTTCGTTGTGCTTCAAACCGTAGAAAAAAGCAGAGGTTGGAATGTTTCTAACCGCGCCAAATTCCTCAAAATGGTTTTGATAATCTTCAAAAACTTTTGGATACAACTGCCAACTGATGAAATCGAGATCAGAAACATATTCGCCAAATTTATTTTTGAAAAAGGTTTTTTCTGTTTCAAAATCAATCGGTGGCAAATATTCATTCGGTTGCTTATCGTTCGGTTTTTCACCTTTCAGAATCACGTTTTGAATATCGGCAGGAAAACCGCCTGGATTTAAGCCCAAATCACCGCGCATCATCTCTTTGACCGATTCTGGAAATGCCAAATTTGACCCCCTCAGTAAAACATCGTCTTTTGTCAAGCCATTAGCGGTCATAAACAAAGCCATATCGCCGACGACTTTAGATGAAGGCGTTACTTTCACAATGTCGCCAAACATGTCATTGACGATGTGGTAGTTTTGTTTTACGGTTTCAAATTTAGATTCTAAACCCAACGACCGCGCTTGTGGACGCAAGTTTGAGTATTGACCGCCTGGAATTTCATGGTCATAAACCTCTGCCGTACCTGCTTTCAGTTCGGACTCGAAGGGGTAATAATATTCACGAATATCTTCCCAAACATTTGAAAATTTGTTCAAAAGCGTCAAATCCATCTTGTTTTCGCGCTCATGTCCTTGCATCATCGCCACAATCGAGTTGAAATTCGGTTGCGAAGTCAAACCCGACATCGAAGCCATAGCCACGTCAATCACGTCCACACCCGCTTCAATAGCCTTTAAATACGTAGAAGATTGAATCGAAGCTGTGTCATGTGTGTGCAAGTGAATGGGAATAGAAATATGCTTTTTGAGTTCTGAAACCAATTTTTCAGCGGCAAAAGGTTTCAACAAACCTGCCATGTCCTTGATACCCAATATATGTGCGCCTTCACCTTCCAATTGCTTTGCCATTTCGACATAATAATTGAGGTCGAATTTGGGACGGTTTGGATTCGTAAAATCACTCGTGTAGCAGATACAGGCTTCAGCAAGACTGTCCGTGCGTTCCCGAACCGTTTTTATAGAAGTTCGCATAGAATCTATATTGTTAAACGAATCGAAAATACGGAACACATCAATACCTTTAGCAGCGGCATCTTCAATGAATTTGACAATCAGATTGTCAGGATATGCTTTATAACCCACACCATTTGAACCACGCAGCAGCATTTGGAACAAAACATTGGGCATCATACCCCTCAGTATGTCGAGCCTTTTCCAAGGGCATTCCTTCAAAAATCGCAAAGCGACATCGAAAGTTGCCCCGCCCCACATTTCAATCGAAAAGAGTTTATCACCAAAATTTTGTGCATAACTTTCTGCCAATTGCTGCATATCATGCGTCCTCACGCGTGTTGCCAACAACGATTGATGCGCATCTCGGAAAGTCGTATCTGTGTAGTGAATTTGTTTTTCTGCTGTCAACCATTTTGCAAAACCTTCTGCGCCCAACTCTTTTAAGCGGTCACGCGTACCTTTGGGCATGGGTTTCGTTTCGTCAAAGGGAGGCACATGGGGTTTTCTAAACAAATCATTGCGTTTTTTATCGGAATAAGACACATCTGGGTTGCCATTGACAATGACTTCTGCAAGGTATTTGAGCATTTTTGTACCACGGTCTTGCCGACGCGGCATTTTCAACAGTTCAGGGTGGTCACTGATAAAGTTGACCGTACATTCCCCTTTGCGGAAAGTCTTGTCGCGCAAAACGTTTTCCATAAAACCAATATTCGTCTCTACACCACGAATCCTAAATTCGGACAACGCGCGCAACAAACGTTCGGCAGCACCATCGAAACTACGTCCCCAAGCCGTTACCTTTACAAGCATCGAATCGAAAAATGGCGAAATTTGCGCCCCGGTGTAAGCGGATCCAGCATCAAGGCGAATACCAAAACCACCTGGCGAACGGTAGGCAATCAACGTACCATAATCAGGTTTGAAGTTTTCTACGGGGTTCTCTGTGGTGATACGGCACTGAATCGCATAGCCCGAACACTCAATGTCTTCCTGTTTATTAATGCGTAAAGTGGTATGGTTGAGCGAATAGCCCATAGAAATCAAAATTTGAGAACGAACAATGTCCACACCTGTAATTTCCTCAGTAACCGTATGCTCAACTTGGATGCGTGGATTGACTTCGATGAAGTAAATATTCTCATCTTTATCTACTAAAAACTCAACCGTTCCGGCACATGAATAACCCACATGGCTACAAATCGCCTTCGCATAAGCGTATAATTTGTCTTTTGTTTTTTGAGAAAGCGTCAAACTTGGGGCAATTTCAACGACTTTTTGAAAACGTCTTTGGACTGAACAGTCTCTTTCAAAAAGATGAATAATGTTGCCATAGTTATCGCCTAATATTTGAACCTCAATATGTTTTGGGTTTTCGATGAATTTTTCAAGGAAAATAGTGTCATTGCCAAAAGCAGTTTTTGCTTCGCCTTTTGCTTCACGGTAAGACTTGATGAAATCAGCTTCTGTTCTAACAACGCGCATACCACGACCACCGCCACCTGCGACCGCTTTGACCATCAAAGGAAATCCAACGCGCCGAGCTTCTTCCGCAGCAATCGCCTCATCAGGTAAGTCTTTTTGTGAATCCAGAATCATCGGTACGCCAACCTCTTTGGCAACGATTTTAGCAGCGACTTTATCGCCCAATCGGTTCATCGTTTCAGGCGTTGGTCCTATAAAAACGATACCTTCTTCGCGGCAACGCGTTGCAAAATTGACGTTTTCAGATAAAAAACCATAGCCTGGGTGAATAGCATCAACGTCATTCTCTTTCGCAACGCGGATGATTTCTTCAACATCAAGGTAGGGTTTCAAGGGTTCATCATCAGAACCGATTTGATAAGACTCATCGGCTTTGTAACGATGAAGCGAATAACGGTCTTCGTAGGTAAACATCGCAACGGTGGTCAAGCCCAACTCATGCCCTGCACGCAGGATACGGATGGCTATTTCACCACGATTGGCGACCATTATTTTTTTGTAACGGTTGTGGATTTCTTGCATTTTGTTTGATATTATAATTGGTGAAGGCGTGATTTACGCCAAAAAGAGGTGCAAATTTATACACACACCCTCAGTATTCTGCTTGATTGACCGATTTTTTTTGAATTTTATCTGAATTTCAGTGTCGCAAAATTGGCAAACCTTTTGCATCGAGCTTATTTACCAAAACCGCTTAGCCCATTTCCGCCCAATTGTTAATAGCCAAATGACTAACTGGTTGACCAATGTTCAATTTTTAGACACAAAAACTTTTAACCATTTAATAAACACACTTATCAATGAGAAAACTTACAACAGTGGGCTGCTTTGCAGCGGTGCTTAGCCTGTCTTTTTTGAGTTGCCAGAAAAGTGAATCGGATTTAATTCCTGCTCAAAGTACCCCCCCCTCAGTACCGACTCGGGTAATGGAATTTACTCACCAAAGACTTGATTATCAGTATCTTACAACAATACAACATCCTAATGACACCGTCCAACCGTCATCAACACTAAACAATAATGGTCGTTTTGCACTTACTTATTTCCCTCTTTTTGAAGGTGAAAAAGAAATTACATATAACCTTTCGACCTTCAAATCAGCACTTATTGAAGCAGGTTTAAGTGAAAGAGATGCGCAATTACGCACTTTTCGTATTTTCAATTCAACAAGTTGTAGCCCAGCTTATTTGGCTGAAATAGGGCAATTATTGTCATCGACCTTACCACCGCATGTCGAAGGGGCTTTTATATGCGAGTTGTATAAACCTTATGATGCGTCTCAGGTTGAGACACTTTTGGAAAGAGGAATGCGCAACGAAGTCGCAAAAGTTTTATATAGAAAAACAAGCTTAACTGAAGGTATCAAGGATGTTCACAAACTCGTGGGTGTTAGTGGCAGCGTCGTGGCGCACGGTAATAGTCGTATTGAGCTTATTTATGATGCCCAATCAAGCACTTCGCCCACTTCTCTCCGTTTAGAACCGCAAGAGGTGCGCCTTCTGTTGCAATCTACACGTGGTTACACTGAGGGGGAAGCCATTTATCTAAAATTGATTCTTGGAGGCTTAACGGAACAAGAAGTTTGGCAATTATTTGAAACTGATATTTTTCCAGAATTACAAAAAGCAAATCGGGTTAACGCGCGGAAAAGTGATAAGGCATTGTTTTCAAGACTTTTTTTTCGCTACAACTATGTTGAAATTACTGGAAATACAGGACGTTTAGGCTACACAGTTTATGATTTGGAAGGATTTAAAGATGAAAGGACAGCTAATTAGAATATTTCCCCAACAATTATCATTTCAACAGCTGCCCAACCCAGACAGCTGTTTTTTTGTTACAGTAAAATAAAATAGGCTGCTCTTTTGGAACAGCCTATTTTATTTTACCTACCAAGACAAGACTTTTAATCCTGTTTTCGGTTCGTTGTTGTCGAGGTTTCCGCGGGTTTCTCAACCATAACAGGAAAACTTGCGGTACTATAATGCGAGAAATTGACTTCTGCCTTCAAAGGGAACTTGTAAATTTTGCAAAAACCAGCTAAAAAATTAGCCATATCCTCATTTTTTACATTTTTAGAATTAGGTTTTGGGTAAAAAGCCATATTTTTTATAGTGCCATCTTTATTCCAAAAAACATAAAGCCACAGCTTAACACCATCAAGGTTAAAACCTGTTTTAACCGATTGTGTTTCCATATGTTTTAAAACATGTACCCATAGATAATAAGCGGTTTCCATATCATTTTTGCAAACGCTTAATAGTTGGGTTTCATAATTGGACTTTAAACGCTCAAAAGGTTGTCCGTCATATTGACCAAGTTCAAACGCGGTCGGCAGGGAGTCTGTTGTTATAAGCGAAGGTGACGCTTGGGCAACTGTTAAAAAAAAGAGTACAGATAGAAGTATTAATGTCCTTTTCACGATAGATATATTTTGTATTAATTAAAAATTTTATCAAAGAACGGTATTTAGTAGCAATTAAATATAATTACACATAAATTTTTATGTTAATGAAAGGTAAATTATTTGATTTGAATATTTTTACCCCCTCAGTATAAAGCCATATTTTGAGCATTATTTTCGTCAAAATGCCTTCATAAAATCTGTAATTTCGCAAATTTCAACATAATTTTTCTTTGGGGCTGATCAGCTAATTCCTTAAAATGTATTGTCGCTATTTTGTTATCTTTTGCACCCTCTATAGCGACGACTTTTCCTTCACCAAATTTCAGATGCAACACTTTATTGCCAATTTCAATTTCCTCGGGCTTGGCTGCCTTGAAATCTGCTGCCTTGATATTTAACTGATGAGCTATGGGTCGGCTAAAATTACCCGAAACACGTGCTGTGTGTGGTGCATTGGATTCACGCCGCACGGTTTTGAGACCGCCCAAAGCATCGGTACTATCAATCGGTATTTCGTCCAAAAAACGGCTCGGTTCATACTGTTTCATTTGCCCATGCCGATAACGGTTGGTTGCAAAAGCCAATGTCAGAAATTCCTCGGCACGAGTGATGGCAACATAAAACAAACGCCGTTCCTCATCGAGCCCATCAGGCGTGTCTTTTGACATGAAGGAGGGAAACAAATCCTCTTCTAAACCGCCCAACATCACCGATTTATATTCCAAACCTTTTGCTGAATGCACTGACATCAAAGTAACGACATCCGCATTGGGGTCAGAATTATCGGCATCCGTGACAAGTGCAATATTTTGCAGATACGTTGACAATGATTTGTCAGGGGTAATAATCTCGTCAATGACTTCGTCCGAATCAACAAATTCTGAAATAGCATCGAGCAAAGCATTGACATTTTCAAGGCGACCCATACCTTCCATGGTTGTGTCCTGTTTCAAAGTATCCATCATTGTGGACTGCTTGACAACATACGTAGCCGTGTCATAAGCATTGGATTTCAATGATTTATGTATAAATGCCTGCATCATAGAGACGAAATTTTGAAGCGCATTTTTCTCACGAGCTGTCCCTTGATATTCGGGCAACGTTTGCCACAAAGTTTGTGATTTGGAAGCCGCTAATTGGGCTATTTTTTCTAATGTAGCATCGCCAATGCCTCGCCGTGGCGTGTTGATGATGCGACGTAAAGCCTCATCATCATTTTGATTAATGATGAGCCGCAAATAAGCAATAACATCTTTTACTTCTTTTCGCGCATAGAAAGACATGCCACCATAGACGCGATAAGGAATGTTCATACGGCGCAACGACTCCTCAAAAGGACGGCTTTGGGCATTGGTTCTGTACAAAATTGCAAAATCAATATTCTTCAGATGGTAGCGATTTTTCTGCTCTTCAATCAAATCGGCGATACGTTTGGCTTCTTCTTGGTCGCTTTGTGTTTTTAGGATTTTTATTTTCTGTCCTTCTGTTTTACTCGTCCAAATTGTCTTTTGAATCTGTCTTTTGTTGTGTGAAATAACTTGATTAGCCGCTTCGACGATGTGTTGAGTAGAACGGTAATTTTGCTCTAACTTAAACGTTTTGAGGTCATTAAAATCTTTCTTAAAATCTAATATGTTGTCAATAGTTGCACCACGGAATGCATAAATAGATTGAGCATCGTCACCGACAACACAGACATTTTGTGGACTATCGGGATATAAAACCAATTTTTTGACGATAGAATATTGCAAATAATTGGTGTCTTGAAATTCATCAACCATCAAATAGCGAAAGCGTTGGCGATATTTATCGGCGACGTCAGGGTTTTGATGCAATAATACATAGAGTTGATACAGTAAATCATCAAAATCCATTACGCCCGCCCGTTTGCAACGCGCCACGTATTCTGCATAAATTTTGTACAAAAAGGGGCGTTTTGTCTGCTTATCTTGCGCCATCAATTCGGCATTTTTCTCATAAGCACTGGGCGGAATAAGGTTTGATTTGGCAGATGAAATACGTGTCAGAATAGCGTTTTCATTATATTGGTCTTTGCTGAGATTTAATTCCTTTATAATGTTTTTAATAAGACTTTTAGAGTCATCGGAATCGTAAATCGTAAAGTTAGACGGGTAGCCAATTTTATCAGATTCCCCCCTCAGTATGCGAGCAAAAATCGAGTGAAACGTGCCCGCCCAAACCCTCTGCGCCTTCGTACCGACCACTTTTTCGATACGGTCTTTCATCTCTCTCGCGGCTTTATTCGTAAACGTCAACGCTAAAATTTCCCATGGAGCCACGCCTTTTTCAATCAAATGTGCAATACGAAAGGTCAAAACGCGGGTTTTACCCGACCCAGGACCCGCAACCACAAGAACAGGACCTTCAGTTGTTGTTACTGCATCGCGTTGGACATCGTTGAGTTGTTGGAGATAAGCAGACATATTTCAGATTTATTATTTCGAATGTGTTGCAAAATAAAACAATTATTTTGACAAAATTTGTTTGATTTTTAAAAAATATCCTCTTGCTTTTAGCTTTATGCAGCCCAAGGCATCAAGGGGGTATGTAGAATCCGCAAAGTTACAACAAATCTCATTGACCAAAAATGGAATCGCAAAAGTTGCAGATAAAAAGCATAGAAACCTTATTAGGGCTTACCTTATCTACAATGAAATTATAAAAAAATAAGAATTTCTATTTTTTTGAAAAAATGATTCAAATTATTTTGTTATAACCCATTGAAAATCATAAGTTTGTACTTTAGTATCAAATTCACATAGAATTTTTAACCAGAACAAACCAAGTCTCCTAATTATGAAAAATTTCTTATTTATCATTCTCGTTATCGTTGCAGTCGTTTTGTTATGGGCTATTCGTACAGAGGCTTATGCCAATGGGCTTGTTTTTTTATTGGGTTTAATGGCTACAGGGTTGGCGGGCTATTTGATTGCAGATTATTTTTTTAAATTTGAAAAAAAATCATTAAAAAACAATCTGCATGTATCACAAAAAGAAAATCAAGCACTTAAAGAACGGGTTGATTTACTTCAAACGCAGTTGAATATAGCGACTCCACCAGTAAGCATTGAGCAATATGAACAGCGTATGACCCTTTTAGAAGAAGAAAAGAGTAAAATTGACGGTTTGTCTCGTGTCCAAACGGCTGAAATTACGGGGTTAAAAGTGAAATTGGATATACTTCAAAAAAAGTATGATTCGCTTCAAGAAAATGCTACAGGCTCAACTGAAAACTCACAGACAGGAACCGTGGCATTGCAAGAAGAACTCACAAGTATTAAATTGAAAAATCAAGCATTGATGGATGAAAATACCGCTTTACACAATCAAAATGCCGCTTTAATTATAGAATTAGAGGATGATACAGATAAAAATGCTTCTGATACTGAGGGGGGGCAAAGGGGTTTAAATTTTGATGATTCTGCTTTAACAAGTAGAGGGTTAGAGATTCCAGAACTGGAAATAGATGAGCAAGACGATTCTTCAACAGAAGATTATGGTACATCTGAAAATCTGCAAGCAGTTGATGGCATTAGCGAAGATATATCCGATGTGCTTAGAGATGCTGGTATTTTTACATGGGAAACATTATCCATGACTTCGACAGCACGGTTGCGAGTCATACTTGACGAAGCGGGTTTACATGATATATATCCGACAAGTTGGCCCGAACAAGCTCGGCTTTTAGTGCATCGAGAGTATTCAAAACTGAAAAAATATAAAGCATATATTGCTGGAAATTAACAAAAAAAAGGGCTGTTCCATGTGGGCAGCCTTTTTTTAAAACTGTTTATCAAAACAAAAAAGGCATTCATCCTTATTTTGAAAAAAAATTTGTCATTTTTATGTTTTTACAGAATAATTGCAACCCCCTCAGTATTTTTATACCAAATTTTATTGAATCATTTTAAAAATAAAACCTAATAATATGTCAGAAACACCTGAATTTCGCCCTTGGTTGAAAAACTACCCACCCAATATGCCTGCAAATATTGATGCAGATGCATATCCCAATTTACTCGCTATTCTTGAAGAAACGTTCAATAAATACCGCTATAAAAACGCCTTCGCCTGTATGGGTAAGGTAATGACGTTTGATGAAGTGGACATTGCCAGCCGTAATTTTGCTGCCTATCTGCACTCTCGTGGATTGGAACCAGGTGATAAATTGGCGATTATGATGCCCAATGTATTGCAATATCCGATTGTTTTGTTTGGTGGTTTACGCGCAGGGTTAACGATTGTGAATACGAATCCGCTTTATACGCCTCGCGAAATGAAGCAGCAATTTACAGATTCAGGTGCAAAAGCCATTGTTGTATTGGAAAATTTTGCTGCCAATTTGGAAGAAATTATGAGCGAAACGGCTATAAAAACGGTCATTATTACCAGTATTGGTGAACTTTTAGGCGGTCTAAAAGGAGGCATTACCAATTTTGTCGTACGTCATGTCAAAAATATGGTACCTAAATTCAATTTGGCAAATACCGTTACGGTTAAACATGCTATCAAAGAAGGAGCAAAATTTCAACCTAAACCTTTTAATTCCAAGCCTGAAGACGTGGTGGCATTACAATACACAGGCGGCACAACGGGCGTATCAAAGGGTGCAATGCTGACCAACCGCAACTTGGTCGCCAATATGCTCCAAATGCGGACTTCTTCAAGCATTATGTTGAAAGATGACGGTTCGGAGATAGCTATGTGCCCTTTGCCTTTATATCATATATTTTCATTTACCGTTAATTGCATGGGGCTTTTCAGTCTCG
Organism: Saprospiraceae bacterium; assembly: GCA_043744455.1. GTDB lineage: Bacteria > Bacteroidota > Bacteroidia > Chitinophagales > Saprospiraceae > JAAFJT01. The sequence continues at coordinate 13,651 of JAYTUQ010000451.1, forward strand.
GTGCTATGAATGTGTTGATACCAAATCCGCGTGATTTGCCTTCGGTTATTAACGAAATGAAAAAATACAAGCCCTCTGCGTTTATCGGTATCAATACTTTGTTTAATGCCTTATTGAATCACCCTGATTTTGCGGCATTGGACCATTCCAATATGAAATTAACATGTGGCGGCGGCATGGCGGTGCAAAGAGTCGTTGCTGAAAAGTGGCATACAGTGACGGGCTGCCCACTTGCTGAAGGTTGGGGTATGACAGAGACCTCGCCTTGTGCGTCAACGAATCCGCCTGATGGTTCGGGTAAATTGGGTACGATTGGTATGCCTTTGCCGTCGACGGATATGCGAATTGTGGATGAAGCGGGTCATGTGATGCCGATTGATGAAATCGGGGAAATCCAAATCAAAGGACCACAAGTCATGAAAGGCTACTATAACCGTCCCGAAGCGACTGCGGAAGTGATGAAAGACGGTTGGTTGTGCACGGGCGACATTGGCATTATGGATGCGGATGGTTATTTCAAAATCGTTGACCGCAAAAAAGATATGATTTTAGTCTCTGGGTTTAATGTCTATCCAAACGAAATCGAAGACGTTTTGATGTTGCATCCTAAGGTTTTGGAAGCAGCAGCCGTGGGTGTACCAGATGAAAAATCAGGTGAAGTGCCAAAAGTTTTTGTCGTCAAAAAAGACAGTTCCTTAACAGAAGAAGAGGTTATGACGCATTGTCGAAAAAACCTAACAGCTTACAAAGTGCCCCGTCAAATCGTGTTTATGAAAGAATTGCCGAAAACAAATGTGGGTAAAATATTGCGAAGAGAGTTACGGGATGCTTAATTTTAAAGCTTATACAATTATCAAAATCTACGTATTCAAGGTATTATGAATAATTATTTATATTATATGCTTTGTTTATTGTAAAAAATGAGGCTGTCTCAAAAGGGGCGAATAATTTTAAAAAGCGAAATTATGTTCGTTATTAAGCGTGTTTAGATTTAGGAAATTTTTAAAATTTCCTAAATCTGCGCTCTATTCCAAATGATATACTGTCTCAAAAAT
>JAYTUQ010000452.1:0-14684 GCA_043744455.1 Saprospiraceae bacterium
GCCAAAACTTATTCCTGCGATGGTCAACATCATTGGTGATGAGTTGTATCCTGTCGTTTTGGGATCTCGCATTTTAGGGAAAGGTGCATTGAAAGGGGGCATGCCGATGTACAAATACATCGCTAATCGCTTTTTGACTCTGACGCAAAATATACTTATCAATTATAAATTATCGGAATATCACACAGGTTATCGCGCCTTTTCGAGCGATGTACTGAGGGGTATCCATTTCAACCGCAACTCCGATGATTTTGTTTTTGACAATGAAATGCTGTCTCAAATTGTCTTTGCGGGTTTTGATATCGCCGAAGTGACTTGCCCAACAAAGTATTTTGAGGAAGCATCGTCTATTAATTTTACGCGGAGTTCAAAGTATGGGATGGGTGTTTTGCGGGTTTCGATGTCGCATTGGTTGCAACGCATGGGTTTGGCGAAGTTCAAGATGTATGATAAAATAGATTCCTAAAGCTCAAAATACGGCTCATAGTGTTTTACATGTCGATTCTTTCATCCCTTTTCATTTTGTCCATAGCCTTGTGGCAAATAGTACAGTTTCTCAACCCTATTAAAGGGGTTAGGATTTTGATGTATCATAAATTTTCGACGACAGAATCAGATTTTTTGACTGTTACGACACAACAGTTTGAGGAACAGTTAAAGTATTTACAAACTGCTGGTTATCAATTTATTACATCGTTGGAACTGCTTGATTTTTACACCCAAAAAAAAACCTTACCATCTAAACCTGTTCTGTTGACCTTTGACGATGCCTATGGGAGTCAGCTTGAATTAACATATTCTATATTGAAAAAATATGATGCAAAAGCGACTATTTTTATCCCCACCGCCTATATTGGTCAAAGTTCTATTTGGGATGAAAAGCCTGCGCCGATAATGACCTTTGAACAATTACAAAATATAGACCCCTCAGTATTTAGCCTTGCTTTGCATACGCATACACATCAGAGTTATAAGACCCTTAGCCTTTTTGATATAGAAAAAGATATAGATACGTGTCTGTTGTATTTTTCAACCCAAAAACTGCCTTTTGTCCCTGTATTTGCTTATTCGTATGGTGTACGTCCAAAAGATGGGGCGATACTGAGGGGTATGAAAACGCATTTGCAAACTCGCGGAATTAAAGCAGCATTCCGTATTGGGAATCGCATCAATCGTATGAAAACCAACGATTTATATGAATTGAATCGCATTGATATACGTGGTACGGATACTCATGCGGATGTCGTAAGGAAAATACGTTTCGGAAAAATCGCGTTATTTTAAATTTGTATATTTTTGTGACCTATATTTGTAGGAAAATCATTTTAAAAATTTACAATCTGCGACAATCCATGCCTTTAACACCGTACAGTGGTACATTCGGAAGACCTGAATTACTGCATTTATTACGTAGAACTTTATTTAGTGTAAAAAAATCGGACTTGGCGTATTTCGCTGGTCGTTCCTTGAACAGTGTGGTCACCGAACTATTGACCGTTCCTGCTTCACCACCTGCTCCTCCTGTAAACGATTATAATTCAGCGAATTACACTGACCCAAATATTCCCACAGGTTCAACGTGGGTCAATGGGCCCAGTGATTCTAACGCCAACTTTGGTCGCCAACAATCGTTGCGCGGCTGGTGGATGGGCTTAATTGTTAATCAAGGCAATAGTATTTTGGAAAAAATGGTGCTTTGTTGGCACAACCTCATTCCAACGGATATTGGTGGTACGTTCAACGAAGCGATTTACAGCTATCGCTACAATGCTTTATTGCGGCAATATGCCTTGGGCAATTACAAAACGATGATACGGCTGATGAGTATTGAACCTGCTATGCTCTACTATCTTGACGGGCGTTTGAACACCAAAACAGCACCGAATGAGAACTATGGGCGTGAATTACAGGAGCTTTTTACGGTTGGTAAAGATTCTACACCTTACTATACTGAGGGGGATGTTCAAGCAGCTGCAAAAGTGTTGTCTGGCTGGGAAATTGATGCCCCTAATTTAAGTTCAAAATTCACACTGAGTAGGCATGAAACGACTAATAAAACTTTTTCTTCATCTTTTTATGGTGGTACAGTCATTACAGGTCGTTCAGATGCTAATGCGGGTATGACGGAATTGACGGATTTGCTCAATATGATTTTTGCAAAAGATGAAGTGGCGAAGTATATCGTCCGTAAAATCTATCGCTTTTTTGTGTATTATAATATTGATGCAACAGTTGAAGCGCAGGTCATAACGCCTTTAGCGGCAACTTTTCGCAATTCAGGTTACGAAATTGCGCCCGTTATGCTTGAATTATTGACAAGTCAACATTTTTTTGATGCAGCCATTGCACAAGGTTGTATGATTAAGAACCCTATGGATTATATCATTGGTCTGGCACGACAATTCGGTTTGACCTATTCGACGGCACCGGATTTCATAAATCAATACAAAAACGCCCGTTATTTTCTTGACCAAGGTACGAATCAGCAAATGAAAGTGGGCAATCCACCTAATGTGGCAGGTTGGGCAGCTTATTATCAGTCGCCGAGTTACCATGAATTGTGGATAAATGCGGAGACCTTGCGTCGCAAAAAAGAGTTTGCAGATAAACTCCTTACAAGTAATTATAACGGTATGAGTTTCGATATTTTAGGGTTTACTGCCTCCATGAATAACCCAGGCGACCCCAATGCTTTGATTGATGAAGTGATAGAATTGATGCACGTTATTTTAGAGGATACAACGATAAAAGCGCAACTTAAAAATATTCTCTTGTCGAATCAGACAACGGATACGTATTGGACGGATGCGTGGAACAATTATATTAATACACCCACGAATACGACTTATAAAAATACGGTACAAACACGGTTGCGTACTTTTTATCAAGCAGTGACAAGTATGGCAGAATATCACCTTTGCTAATCATTTAAAAATTCAACAAAATGAAACGTCGTGATTTTATAAAAACAGTCGCACCCGTTGCGGTCGTGCCGTTTTTTTCAAATAAAATATTTGCTGCTGCCTATACCCCCTCAGTATTGAACGAAGCAGCACTGCTGACATTGGGTCCAGAAAGCGACCGTGTGTTGGTCATTGTCCAATTAACGGGTGGCAATGATGGTTTGAATACCATTTTTCCAATGAATCAATATTCGAATTTGATGACAGCTCGCTTGAATATCCTTATGCCAGATACGGCTCCGTTGATACTGGGTTCGACGCAAACGGGTATTCACCCTGCTATGGTGGGTTTGAAAAGACTTTACGATGACCACAAATTGGCGGTCGTACAGAATGTAGGCTACACAAATCAGAATTTTTCACACTTTCGTTCAACGGATATTTGGACGACAGGTGCGAGCAGCAACGAAGTATTGACCAATGGCTGGGGTGGACGCTACCTTGAATATGCGTTTCCGGGCTATCCAGATGCTTATCCAAATGCTGCTATGCCCGATCCATTGGCAATTCAAATCGGTTCAAATCTCTCTCCTGCCTTGCAAGGCTATGAAATCAGTACAGGACAGACCGTTCCGACAAGTTTTAATGGCTCCATTACGTCGCTTTTGAGCTATACAAACTCAAACACGCCTCCTGGCAATGTTGGTACAGAATTGACATATTTAAGAAATCAGCAAATTTTTGCCAATCAATACGCCAGCCGGATTGTTTCTGCTTGGAATGGCGGAACCAACTTAGCGACTTATGCCACGACTTCAACCAGCAGCATTGCACAGCAACTCAAAATCGTCGCGCGGCTCATCAAAGGCGGTTTGAAAACGAAGATATATTGGGTCAGTTTGGGCAGTTTTGATACGCACGCCAATCAAGTCGTTACTTCAGATAAAACAACAGGAACACATGCCACTATGCTCGCAAGCTTGAGTGATGCTATTGCGGCTTTTCAGTCCGATTTATTGCAAATGGCTTTGGAAGACCGGGTTGTGGGCTTCACTTTTTCAGAATTTGGTCGTCGTATTAAGTCAAATGGTTCGGTGGGTACTGACCACGGGGCAGCCGCACCGATGTTTGTCTTTGGCAGTAAAGTCAATTGGGGCGTAATCGGTTCGAACCCTATTATCCCCGTGAATGCTGGAACCAATGATCAAGTAGCGATGCAGTTTGATTTTCATAAAATATATGCCTCTATACTTCAAAATTGGTTCTGCGTGCCACAAGGCGATGCAGAAACCATTCTCGGAGATTCGGCTGTCCCTTTGGGTACTATAAATGGTGGGTGCGGCATTGTGCCCGTTGAATTGACAAAATTTACGGTTCAGAAAGCGAATACTGATGCGGCACACATCGAATGGGCAACTGCAAATGAAAGCAATACATCTAATTACGATATTGAACGCAGTGTTGATGGCAAAAAATTCGTAAAAGTCGGCGAAGTGAAAGCCATAGGGCACTCACATGAGCCTCTGAAATATGACTTTTTAGACAAAAATCTACCCCTCAGTATATCCAACATATTTTACTATCGTCTAAAAATCAATGACTTAGACGGTGCATCAACGCTTACAGAAATCCGTTCAGTTCTATTTGACAAAGCAGGTAAAAATTTGACAGTTGATTTATTTCCGAATCCATCACAGGGAAGCAAATGCCGTTTGATACTGAGGGGGGGCATAAGTGAAGATGTTATGACAGAAATTGCGGTCACTGACCTTTTTGGCAGGCAAATTTTTCAAATGTCTGATTATTTGAGAACAGACTTTCCTTTGGATATTGACTTAGGAAACAAGGCAGCGGCAGGTGTATTCTTTGTTTCAGTAAAAAATGGGACAAGTCGGTTCGTTCAGAAATTAGTTGTTCAATAAAAAAAATCATTTTTAGGGGATATAAAAAATCTTCTTACTTGCAAAAGTAACAGACTTGAAGTACCTTTGGGCTAAATTACGATTATGAACGCATGTTTTTTCCACTTGAAAACGAAATTACAATGAATTACGAAATCCTATTATTCAGCCTTTTACTCATTTGTGCTTTACTCATTTCAACACCAGATAATAATTCTGGCAAACCTAAAACTTATCCTTAACCATAACTGACGTTTTGAAAAGTAAATAATTCCTTTCGAATGATGTTTGTTTTTTCGATTAAAGCACAAATCCATGTGTTTGGATATGTCCTAAGTCTTTGTCGTGGCTTTTAAACAACAATTTTTTAATTGTTTTTAATAAAAAAAACGATAAAAAACGAAGTTTGGCTTTTTACAAACAAAAAAAACTGTACATTTGCACCGCAATTTTGAACAGTCATTTAATTCAATCGAAAAAATACGATAATGAAAAAAGATATTCATCCGAAAAATTACCGCTTAGTCGTTTTTAAAGACATTTCTTCTGACGATATGTTTTTGACACGCTCTGCTGCTTCAACAAGGGATACAATAGCTTGGGAAGATGGTAACACTTACCCACTTGTGAAAATGGAGATTTCTGCATTTTCACACCCATTTTTCACTGGTAAAATGAAATTTGTCGATACAGCTGGTCGCATTGATAAATTCAATAAGAAATTCTCTAAGTTTACGAAGACAGAAGCTGGAACAGAATGACATAAAATCATGGTTCAAAAAGTCCTGCACGAAAGTTCAGGACTTTTTTTTTATAATATAAATCAAAATTTACCCCTCAGTATGTTGTTGGGTACGTACGATCAAGATACCTTAGCGGTCAAATTCAGCTTATTGGTTGAGTTTAATTAAGTGTGACAAATTGTTAAATCGTGTGAAATGAAAAATATTATTCTTTTTGACCCAGATACCCGAGACCAACTTCTTCCATTGACTTTTACCCGTCCTGTGAGCGAAATACGCGTGGGGATTACAACGATTAGTGAAAAATGGGCACAACAGTTTGGTGGAGAGATTTCTTATATCACACAAGATTATCTTTCTGAAAAATATCCTATTGAAATTAGTAGTGACAATTTTGTTATCAATGGCACCGTCTTACCCAACGGTCAGCTTTGCAATTTAATTGGCAACTTGAAAAATAATGAAGCATTGCTTAAAGACGGTGAACTTATTGCTGCGAGACTTGACCGTATGCAATTTCATAATTTGATGGAAGACAATGATATTGAAGAACTCGTGGGTTTTGAGTTGGAGGATATACCTTTTGATGTCATTAACCATGTTTGGGATATTTTTACGCTCAATAGTAAAGTGATACATAATGATTTTGACTTTATAACTACAGGACGTACTTCAGCCCCCCTCAGTAAAACCAACCGAATTGTTGGGGATGCATCGCTCATTTTCCTTGAAGAAGGTGCGATTGTCGAATGCTCTATTTTGAATACTCAAAAAGGACCTATTTACATTGGTAAAAATGCTGAAATTATGGAAGGGTGCATTATTCGAGCACCTTTTGCGATGGGCGAATCCAGTCTATTGAAAATGGGGGCAAAGATTTATGGCGCAACGACGCTTGGACCTTATTGCAAAGTAGGCGGGGAAGTCAACAATGCGGTTCTTTTTGGCTACTCAAGCAAGGCACATGAGGGATATTTGGGTAATTCGGTTATTGGTGAATGGTGCAACTTGGGTGCAGATACCAATACTTCGAACCTCAAAAACACATATGAAGAGGTAAAGTTGTGGGATTATATGAAAAGTAGTTTTGCTAACACAGGCTTACAATTTTTAGGACTTATTATGGGAGACCATTCAAAATGTGCTATAAATACGATGTTCAATACAGGTACGGTAGTGGGTGTGTCTGCCAATATCTTTGGGGCAGGTTTTCCTCGCAACTTTATTCCTTCTTATAGTTGGGGCGGTCCACAAGGGTATCAAACTTATGATTTTAAGAAAGCATTACATACTGCAGAACGTGTGTTGTCACGACGAGATATATCTTTGGCAGAAGTTGATAAGGTAATTTTACAGCATGTGTATCACATTTCAGCTCAATACCGTTCTTGGGAAAAGAAGTGATTTTATTTGAAAAAAAATAGGGAAATTTTCAAAGTTTCCCTATTTTAATACCCCCTCAGTATTGACACCCCAAAAGTATCGATAAACGAAAAAACTATCGCATCAGTGCCACATCGCCTTTAAAAATCTCTCTTTCGCCATCATCAAACTCAATTTCAGCAATCCAAATATAAATACCAGACTGCAATAATTGCCCATTATATGTGCCGTCCCAACCATCGGAATCATTATACAACGTTGGATTTTGACGGGCGAACATGAGGCTGCCCCAACGGTTGAATATTTTGAAGTTCAAAATACGTCGTGTACCATTGCCGCCCAAAATCCCAAATCGGTCATTTTGACCGTCTTCATTCGGAGAAAAAGCTGTCGGTGCAAATATTTTCCGATTTTTATCTACTTGTACGATAATGTCTTTTTTCAAATCACAACCAAACGTATCTGTCATTAAAATATGAAAAATAGTCGTTTTCCGAGGCGAAGCCGTGGTAATTCCACAATTGTCACAAGTTAAACCGACAGAATCACGGCTTGTTGTCCATTTTATTTTGCCCATTACTGAGGGGGGTAAAAGTCCTGCAAAAAGAGTTACATCATCACCAAAATGAATCAACGTATCTGCTGTTGTTGCAGGAATCATTTTCGGTGGTTCCGTCAAAAAGATACTATCTGTCGTGTGACATTGATTGCCATCGGTTACTTGCAACACGTAATTACCCGCAGAGAGGTTTTCAAAACGTGCCAATGAGTCGCTGATTGTTTTTTCGCCAAACTTTATGGTGTAAGGTTTGATACCACCCGAGACACCTTTTAAGGTGACAATGCCATTTTTTTCACCGAAACAACGAAGGTTTTGGGCTTGAAAAGCCGTTTTCAAGATAGCAGGTGCGGTTAAGGTAACCGTAGCAGAGTCTTTACAGCCTTTTATATCGGTTACGACAACTTTATAAATCCCTGCTTTTAAGTTTGAAAGATGGGTGGAATCGCCGTTATATGTTCCTTGCCATTTATACGTAAAATTGCCATTGCCACCTGTTGCAGTCGTAGAAATCGCCCCATTGTTTGACGCAAAACAAGAGACATTAAAGCCATTATACTGCGTCGTAGCCACCGCTTTAACGGTCATTTTGGTAGGCTCGGTTAATGTGGCTTCTGCCATAATTTTACAACCTTTGGCATCTGTTACTGTAGTTTTGTAGTTGCCTGCACACAAGTTTTGGGTTGCCCTTGTCGTCCAATTATAAGTATAAGTCGAGTCAAAACCACCCGTTGTTGTCGGCACTATTGAGCCATTGCATTGCGCAAAACAAGTAGGATTTACACCCACTAAGGTCGTTTTCAATACAGATTGAGGCATATAAATCTGTACTGTATCTGCCACTGCACACCCCTCAGTAGAAGTGACTGTTACAGCATAAATACCTGATTTTGTAATAGTTAGGTCTGCATTTGAGGCACCATTGTTCCAAGCATAAGTATGTGCAGTAATGCCAGCGGTGAGTTTAAGGGTTTTAGGTTCACAATACAATGTGTCTCTGCCGAGGTTGACTTTAGGTGTTGGACGAATACGTACATTGACTGTTTGATTGACAGATTGACACGCGTTGAAACGTGTTTTTAAAGAATAAGTGCCGCCCGCCGAGAGATTGGTTTTTGGGATGACCACTTTTGGCTCGATTGACGAAAACCCGTTAGGTCCAGCCCACTCGAACGAAGCGGCACGATTTGTCGTGGGTATGATGCGCAGGGTATCGCCTTCGCAAGGTGTATTCGCAGCGATATTAACCGTCGGTATTTGACAAGCGGTCGCATCTGGGCTTTGGATATTATTGCAATTTGTAAAGTCTTCAAAATAGGCAAGCGAATTATTGTCCAAATTCGTCACTTTTATCCAATCAATCGCACCACTGCCTTTGAACCAAAATTTGAGTTGATTTATCATACAAATTTGTCCAATATAAGGCAACGACATCAAAAGGACATCGTTATGGAAAAATGAGGCTATATTATTTGAACATTTTACTTTGAGGATAGAATATTCATTCAAGTCACGCACTAAAAAAGGCAAATTGGATTGACGCAAACCATTGACACTGATAAATGTCCACGGCAAACCACCCATATCATTGCTCATCATCGAGGTACTGATTTCTCCTTGTGGTAAGGTCAAACCAAAGCCAACATCATAAGCGGCTTGCCCGCCATACTGCGGGGCGTTGCGCACACGGTATTCAAATGTGAAATTATTGGTGATACAAATAGGGCTACTGAACTCAAAATTTGTAAAATAGCTACTCGTATTGTGTGGCAAACGCAATGCGCCATTATTGATAAAGGTACAAACAGGTGCATCTGGTAAGGTAAAATTTGTGCCTGTCGAAAAGTCTGAAACGAAAGCTTTCCAAGCAGAGGCTTGAGAAAAAATACTGTTAGTGGTAAAAATTAAGATAAATACGAATGGAATAAACGTTTTTTTCATCTATCGAATTGGTTTTAGAAAGCGTTTGTTGTCTTGTTCAAAAATGTTAAGGGGCTTTCAAAGTTTTGACTGTGCGTTGATAATCAACAGAGGGTGCAAGAATTCAAAACTGGAAAAAATACTGAGGGGTATAGAAGTGAAAATGCCAAAAAGGAAAAATCGGGTTTTGGGCTGCCAATTTGACGTTTTTAATAGTTAAGTATTGTCTAAAAATTGGAATTGACATTAGATTAACACTTTATATGGGTTCGATTAACACATTTAAACCGTTTCGTTTTCCTACGGTGTCAAAATAAAAAACCCTAAAAAGACAAAAGACAATTTTAATAAATATCAATCGAAGCATGTTTTTTTATAATAAATAACGTTAAATAGCTGTTTTTATCAATTAAGGCATGAAAAATGTAGTAATATTTTTCTGTATGTTTTAAACGTATCCCTTGACCAATGCTCATAAAAATCCACTAATTTTGCAGGACTGAAAAAACTCAATCTGATGGTTTATAAACTTATTTTTAGCGTATTCGTCTTATTATCAACCACTTATAGCACGCTTGAGGCACAGAGATATATTGTCGAAAAGCTAGATTCGTCCATTAACTCCAAAGAGTTTGACGAAATTACGCCTATTGTGACGCATGATGGTGGTACGTTGTATTTTACGCGTGTCGGTAGCAGCGATTTTATCAAAACAATATGGATTGACGGGAAGGATGTTTCCGAAGATTACAAATATCAAGAATACTTGCGCAACCTCCGCGAAATCTATTCTGAAATTGCAGGTAAAAAGTTGAAAGGAAATCCTGAAAAATCGGATTTTAACCAAGACATTTGGTATGCCGAGTCACGGGACACCACGTTTGACCATTTGGTGCATCCGCCTTCTCCGCTCAACAATGCTTTGCCCAATTCTATTTGTTCATTAACACCCGATGGCGACATGTATGTTGTGGTCAATCAATTTTCAAAAGACGGTGGAATGAATAAAGGTTTTAGCCTTGTTCAGCAATTGCCCGATGGCTCATGGAGTGACCCGGAGCCGATGCAAATTGATGACTATAATATCTCATCTGCTTCTATCAGTTTGACAATGAGCAACGATGCTAATGTGTTGATTATGTCATTGCCTAAATTTCAAGGTTCAGACGATAACGATTTATTTATATCTTTTAAAATTGGTGAAAAACATTGGTCGAAACCCAAAAACATGGGTCCTCTAGTCAATACCAGCTTTAAGGAACTAACACCCTATCTTTCACCTGATAGTAAAGAGCTGTACTTTGCTTCTAATCGCCCCCTCTCAATAGGTGGACTCGATTTGTTCTTTATTTCAAGATTGGGTGAAGGTTGGGACAATTGGTCGCAACCGCGCCGATTTGTTGAGCCTATCAATACGCTGGGCGATGAAAGTCAACCATATTTTAATATGACAACAGGGCAACTCTATTTTTCTTCAAAACGAGATGGCACGCATGATATATATCGTGTGAAAATTGCTCCTGATGTGGCGCAAGAATTGACCCTCAAAGGACGTATCATTAATACAGCCACAGGATTGCCGTTGGACGGAAGGGTCATGTACGGTGATGCAGACGCGCCTTTTTATGAAAAATATGTCGAAACTATTGAAGGCTATTTCCTCATTCGTGTCAAACAAGGGAAACCCATAAAAATGATTGCGTTTAAACCCGGGTACATCAATCACGAAGTTGTTTTGAATTACGATAAACGCGTCTTTTTTGGTAAAACGCAAGAGATTACTTTGTACCTCGATTCAGTGGCTATTGGTGGTACCATTTCCTTGAATCCCATATATTTTAAGCGGTCAACGCCTATTATTTTGCAAGAATCTTACGCTGAACTCGACTATTTGGTGGAAATCATGCACCAATTTACTGAAATTACTATAACGGTAGAAGGGCATACAGACAGCAACGGTACACCTGATATTTTGATGAAACTATCGGAAGACCGCGCCAACGAAGTACGTAAGTATTTGATTAGAAATAAGATAAGTCCAAATCGAATCGCAACAATCGGCTTCGGTGCAACCAAACCCCTCAGTAATGGCAGTACCGACGAAGAAACGCAAAGGCTAAACCGACGGGTGGAATTTAGGATTACAAAAATTGCTTATTGATGTTTTTGAATAGACCACGGATGTCCATCTCCGTGGTCTATTTAAAAATCTTTAAATCAGCAATTCCAAAAATTCGGACAACATCATCGCCGTTGCACCCCACACAATGCGCCCGTTCACATCAAAATACGGCACATCGGGTAAAAGCATTCCTCTAACTGTCATATCAATTCTTTTCTGATTGTCAGGATTCAACAATATACTGAGGGGGGCTTCTATAATGTCTTTTACTTCTGTTGCTTGCGGTTGATAATGTGGCTGCACAGCCGTCCAGCCTAAAAAAGGGTGCACATGAAAATTGCTGATTGGAATGTATAAATCCGTCATTTTCCCAATAATATTTATTGTTTCAGGTGGAATGCCGACCTCTTCGTAAGTTTCACGCAAAGCACAAGCCTCTAAGGATATATCAACCAAATCAACAGAACCGCCTGGAAAACTGATTTGATGACTGTGCGGGTCATTGGCACTGCCGACCCTTTCAGTCAAAACCACGTGCCATTCATCGGCTTTTGGAAACAATAAAATGAGAACTGCAGATTGGCGTGCAGTTGGCGGTGCATCAAAAATTTGCCGACGGGCTAACACTGCTTTTTTCATCTGGAAGGTTCTGCCAGGTAAACCTAAAGCGTGGCGTTCTATAATTTGTTCAATGAAAGTATCCATCATGGCGAAAGCATTTTATTAAAAAATTGCCATAAAATATCGTTGGGTAATGCTGCCGTTAAATCTATTTTTTTATTCAAGAACGGATGCCAAAAAGAGAACTGCCAAGCATGCAAATGAATAGAACGGTCTTTATTGGCTCGACGTGCGCCATATTTAACATCACCTTTGACGGGGCAACCGATGGCGGCTAATTGCGCGCGAATTTGATGATGGCGTCCTGTTTTTAAGTCAATTTCTAAGATATGATAACGGTCACTCGACCCCCTCAGTATATAATGCAGTTCAGCGCGTTTTGCTTTGTTTTTGTTCGCTTCTGCTACGAAACTTTTGTTTTTTTCTTTATTTTCTATTAAAAAATGCATCAAATTAGCGTCCTTACTGAGGGGGGCATTTTCGACAATAGCGAGGTACAACTTTTGTGTTTCTCTATTTTGAAACTGCTGATTTAAGAGCACTGCCGCTTCTTCATTTTTAGCAAACAAGACAATGCCGCTAGTTGGGCGGTCAATCCGATGCAGTAAATAGCATTTTTTTCCTAAATAACTGTCTGCCAATTCCAAAAGCGAGACATCGCCCGTGAGGTCAGGTTGTGTCGGCAACATAGCAGGTTTATGGAAGGCAATAAAGAATTCATCCTCATAAACAATCCAATCTATAATGTTCATTTTATCTCTTCGTAATCAGTGAGTTCAGCGTCAGGACGTTGCTTTTTGATGTTGTCTTTAGGCTTTTTGTCCGAAACATGACGGTGTTCCACGATGATTTTTGGGCGAAACAATGTGCGGTAGATAAATAGAATGACGATAATATAGAATAAATATTTCATGTCAAAATTAGGTAAAATTGAATAAAAAATAAATTGAAATTCGGCTGCAAGTTAGCCGTTTTTTATGTAAAATTGAACTATTATAAACGCTCAAACCAATGAATCGCCTTGAAGCTAGCAGAATCCAAGCCTTTTAATGTAACTTTGTGCTGAATAATATTTTATAAATATCATGCTAAAAGATAAAATCCGTTTACTCGCATCTACCTACTTTTCAGATGTCGTTTCGATACGCCGCCACTTGCACGAAAATCCAGAATTAAGTTACGAAGAAGTCGAAACAGGCAAATATGTCGCTCGAAAGTTGACAGAATATGGCATTCCAAATGTACATGGCGTTGCTGATAATGGTGTTGTAGGAATCATAGAGGGTAAAAATCCATCCAAGAAGACCATCGCTTTGCGCGCGGACATGGATGCTTTGCCCATATTTGAAAAAAATAATGTGCCTTATAAATCCAAAAACGAAGGTAAAATGCACGCTTGCGGTCACGATGCCCATACATCAAGTTTGCTCGGTGCTGCACGCATTTTGAATGATTTAAAATCCGAATTTGAAGGAACGATAAAACTTATATTTCAACCCGCCGAAGAAAAAACGCCTGGCGGGGCAAGCATTATGATTGCCGAAGGTGTTTTAGAAAATCCCAAACCCCTCAGTATCATTGGTCAACATGTTCACCCCCCGCTTGAAGCAGGAAAAGTAGGCTTGAAAGGTGGTATTTATATGGCTTCAAGTGATGAATTGTACTTGACAATCAAAGGAAAAGGCGGACATGGCGCGATGCCGCAAGAAGGTGTGGACACGATTTTGGTCGCCAGTCATATCGTAGTAGCATTGCAACAAATCGTGAGCCGCAATGCCAACCCCTCAGTACCAACGGTCTTAACATTGGGAAAAATCAACTCTACGGGTGGGGCAACGAATATTATTCCTGACGAAGTGAAAATTGAAGGTACTTTCCGCACATTGGACGAAAATTGGCGTGCAGAAGCAAAAAAACGCATGAAAAAAATAGCGGAAGGCGTTGCCGAAGCCATGGGCGCAACCTGTGAATTTACAATCCAACACGGCTATCCCGTTCTCTTTAATGATGAAAACCTCACCACAAAGGTCAAAAATTATATGATTGAATATTGTGGTACAGACAATGTTGTTGACCTACCGATGCGCATGACGTCTGAAGATTTTGCTTATTATTCGCAAGAGATGCCCGCTTGTTTTTATCGGCTTGGGACAGGGAATCAGGAGCGCGGAATAACAGCAGGATTACATACCGATACTTTTGATATTGAAGAAAAAAGTTTGGAATTGTCTATCGGCTTGATGGCATGGTTGGCTTACAAGGAATTGGATAATTGAGTATTATAGTAAAAGCTATTGCTCAAAAAGCTTGATTTTTCTTGTTTTTATTCAAAAACCTTATACAATTCACTTAAGAAGGTGTATATTTGCGCCCTGAATGGGTAAAAGAGATTATTTTTCCCTTTTTTCCCCTTCAATTTTTAACATAATTTATTAATAAAAGTTCCTTAACATCATGTATGCAATCGTAAAAATAGCCGGTCAACAAGTAAGAGTGACTGAAGGGCAACAGCTTTTCGTCCACCGGTTAGAA
>JAYTUQ010000453.1:0-14671 GCA_043744455.1 Saprospiraceae bacterium
AATTCCACCACTTCGGCTCAATCTGCAGACGCTGTTGCGATTATTGCGGGGCAAATTTAGAAACGTTTTCCAATATACGCAATAAATATCGTTTTTTTAGGTAAAAATTTTTCACTTTTTCTAAATCTGACTGAGGGGTCACACCATCTTGGTAGTTTGCCACAATCGCTTTTATCTCTTCAAACAACTGATTATCAATAGCTTGTGCATCAGCTAAGACCTTCTGATATGTCGTTTCATCAAAGTCAAATTCCAACGCCATGATGGCTTCATTGATATCCATCATATCCATTAAGAAGTCCTGCGACAGTAGATTTTTACCTTCTTCTTCAAAAATATCTTTCAATTCTAACACATATTTCATGCGCCTATCAAAATCAGAAAGCGTTTTATAAGCTTGAGTATTGAGCGTCGAAAGTTCCAAAATCTCGTTTTGCCGTTGCTCATTTTCCATCGTAAAAAAATCGGGATGATATCGTTTGGAGTTGGCATAAAATGTCCGTTTCAATGCGGCTTCGTCGAGTTGAAAAGAAACGGGCAAGTCATAAAATTCAAAATAATTCATTATATAATGGATAGTTGATAAGGGACGATGAATGCAAAGTTATAAAATTGCAGTTATTATTAACGCTGTACCATCCATTAATACAGCTCCTCTAATGGGTTTTTGTTCGGTCTGTTTTTTTTAATATATAGCCCCATCACTTTATTAGGCGAAATAAAATTATAAAATAGATGAAAGCTTAGAAAAAATGGCTGTAAATGTTTAAAACCAGCATCACTGTTACCATTAATAAATTTGTATGAAGCGTTTTTGTATAAATAATTGATAGAACGCGTGTGCCGTATCGAAATACCAATTTTGGGTGTTATCATTTGTGAAAAACCCAAGATATAAGAAAAATCGTGTGGGTTATACTGGCTCGAAACAGCCGTTTCAAGTGACGTAAGTGGCGTATTATATTTGATAATTGACGTTGACGACTTCAAAAGGCGACCATAAGAAAAACCCAATAGGAAAGACCGTTTATAATATTTTTTTTCAAAATTTGGGCTTAAATGAAAATTACTAAAAAGGGCAATTTCACTGTAAGCCAAGGAAAAGGTGCTGAAAAAATTATTATCGAAGCCTAAGCCATTTGGTGATATGCCTGAATTGGGTTTTGCACCTTTTACATTGTAGAGCAACTCGGTACCGATTTCAATATCAGGTCTGATGTATATGCTCGCGCCTAAACCTAAGCTAACTCCAGGCTGACGATAGCCTTCTTGCCTGTCTCCATCTATTTGCGAAAAATTGATGCCAGCAAGAGCTGTGGCTTTAAAATGAGCTTGCGCTACAGTGCGCCCCTCAATAAAAAAAAGAAGCAAGACAGCTATAATTGTTTTGTAATCGTTGTTCATATCAAAATTATTTACTTAAATTGTGCCAAAATTACTTTTTTTATTTCACGATTTCAAAAAAATAAAAATGAAAAAATTTAAACTTGTTGCATTTTTCCTTTTTCAAGGATTCATGACTTTTGCACAAGCTCCTGCTGCCTTAGCGATTACCGGGCGTTTAAATTTGCCTTCAATGGATGAACGTTTTCAATATATTCACCCATACGATGGACGCGAAAAACCACTCGTTGGCGAGCGTTATTTCTACGACAGTCTCTATCGGGAAGGCGAATTGAAAACCACTAAGAGGCTTTACACCACCCAATTGTCTTATCGTTTTGACCAAATTGAGCGCACAGTTCAGATAAAAATGGAAAACGACAAGCAAGTTTATCTTTATGAGAGCGATATTGAGTATGTAAAGTTGTTTATAGAGAACAAAACCATCATTTTTGTTCCTGTAACTGTGCCAAATGGACGTAAATTGACGATGGTTCAAGTCATTTATAAAAGCCCAACGATGGCACTTTACCGCGACCCACGCAAATATATTTTCCGTGTCAAAAGTGAGAATATAGATGGTTATAGCTCGGAAAAAGTCTATGACGAAATCAGAAAAGATTACCGTTATTATTTTAGAAAAGGGAAAAATGGACCATTCAAAGAAGTGAAAATTGAAGCCAAATCTTTCATTAATGTATTCCCACAAAAACGCATTCAAATTATTCAACTTTTTAGAGCAGGACAAACCAAAGGTGGGCTTACTGTTACGAAATTAGAGCAGATAATGGCTGAATTAGACAAAGAATTAAATAAAGAATTAGACAAAGAAGAAAACTTAAAGTGAAAAATATTGTTATGCAAGGCTTTAAATACCTTTTTTTTTATAATAATCGCTAAACCGACTCACTATGAAAGTAAAATCTTCACCATTGTCTCAACAGAAAATTGAGCAAATAGCTGGACTGCCTTATGACTAAATGTATCGAAAACATGAGTTAATAGCATGGGATAAAGAAGATAAACCACTCATTTTTGACATTTTAGGCACACCCGTTCAGTGGGTGATGCCTTTTTTATTTTTGAATATTCTTTCTATATTTGCATAAACAAACATTAACTTAATCTCAGTAAACGATTATGGATAAACTTAAACAATTAACTGCTTTGTTAGAGAAAAGAGCAGATTTATTATATTTGATTAACCGACATGCCCAAAATAAAGATAGGATTTGGGCAGGAGACGAAGTGAGTTATACCGATTACGTCAATGCTGCCTTAGACGAAATTAATGCGATAAATAAAGAAATTAAAGAAATGTCGCAAGACAATTCTTCAACAGATAAAAATAACTAATCATGGAAAGATACTTCAATGTCAATAAATTAGTCAATAATTTGACAAATAATGAAGGTTTGAAAACCTATTATACGCTTCTTCTCATGGCTGATACAGACGCTGAAAAGGAAGCCGTTGACAAACGTTTTTGGCAAAAATTTGACGCCTTGACGCAAGAAGAAAAAACGCTTATGCGTTGTGCTTTGCAAGAAGCGGAAAAGAATTTGTTCCTTTCAACTCAAAACTTGCATCAAGAAATCAATGACTTAAAAGATGAATGGGGGCAGGTGAAACAAGCGGCATGACCCCCTCAGTATCCACAACAAAAAAAAGGCATCGCTTACGGTTTGAGTGGGTGATGCCTTTTTTTGTTGTATTTTTGCAAGAAGAGATTATCTTTATTAAAAATTCATAAAACATGGCAGCTACAACTATTTTAGAAGAAACAAAAGTCAGTTATCTTCCTAAACTTCCTAAACAACTCGTTTATGAAGAATTAAATGGTCGTAAACTGTACCGCAAATGTTATAAACAATACTTAAATCGTACTAAAACAATTGAAGAAATTATGGGCTGTAGTAGTTTGCAAGCCGCTATTGTGTCTGTTCTTTTGAGTTATCTTTATCGGTATGTCGAAGATGAAGGATATGAGATTATGACGAATGAAGCGGGGCTTCATGTTTCATTAGGTAATAATTTATCATCAGACATTATATTATACACTTCTGAAGATTTCTTAAAATATCGTCTCGATGACCATTATTTCAATGTTGCCCCAAAAATGGTGGTTGAAGTAGATATAAAAATCGAAGTTGAAGATATGGATGCAACGGATTATTGGACAAAAAAAACAGAAACCCTATTTAGCTTTGGTGTTGAAAAAGTGATATGGGTGTTTTCAGAAAAGAAAAACATGATTATCGCCGAGCCTAATAAAGATTGGCTCGTTCAAGATTGGACAAATGATTTTGAATTAGTACCTAATCACATTATTAATATTGAGAAAATGATTGAGAAAAAAGGATACAAGGTTTAACCCCCTCAGTATCCACAATAAAAAAAGGCATTGCTTACGGTTTTCGTTGGTGATGCCTTTTTGTTTTGTATTTTTGCGAAATTTTTGAATAATTAATTTTGATAGCATCATGGAAAGACAATTGATTAAAGTAGCAAAAGAATTAAATGTGAGTTTGCAGGCTATTGTTGATACTCTGCATGATAAAGGTTTTGATATTGAGGTTAAACCCAATGCAAAGGTCAGTGATACGATGTATGAAGCCGTCCTTAAAAAATTCTATTACTCAAAAAGCGAGAAACAAAGAGCTGACCAATTGGTAATTGGTACACGTCCATTACAAGATAGAATAGTAATAGACTTAACATCCAATCTTATTGTCCAAGACAAACAAAATAAGATTGAAATAGTAGGAGATAAAAAAGTCTTTCGTTTGTGGGAGTTCATTGAATTTAATAAAGATTGGGCAAATACAAATACGTCAAAAATAGACGATATAGCCCCTTCATGGTTTTCTAAGAGAGAAAAATTAAAAGAAGACTCTAAGGAATATACTGATTTCATTAATAAATTGAAGCGTGAACATGCCATTGAAACAGGCGTTATTGAGCGGTTATATGATTTAAAAAAAGGTATTACAGAAACATTTATAAAAGAAGGATTTGTGCAATCTTATTTGAGTCATGGTGATACAAATGTGCCAACACAAACCTTGATGAACCATTTAAAAGACCATTTAGATGCTGTTGATTTTGTGTTTGATATTGTTAAAGAAAATCGTCTTTTAACGACTTCCTTTATTCGTGAATTACATCAACTCGTTACAAGGCATCAAATTCATGCAGAAGGTAGAGACCAATTTGGTACTAAAACAAAAATTGATTTATTAAGAGGCCAATATAAAGAGTGGGAAAACAACCCAACACGTGACGATGGTACATTGGTTCTATATTGTCCACCTGTACATGTCGGGTCTGAAATGGAAAAATTGGTCAATATTTACAATGATTTAGTTGAAAAAAATACTCATCCGATTCTTATTTCCGCATGGACGCACCATGCTTTTTCAACGATACATCCGTTTCAAGATGGAAATGGTCGAGTAGGACGTTTATTGGCAAGTCTTATACTTATTAAGTTTAATTATTTTCCATTCACTGTTCTTAGAGAGGAAGCGCGGGTAAAATATATTAACGCCTTAGAAAAAGCTGATAATCATCAACCACAAATGCTTGTAGATTATTTTTGTGAAATTCAAAGACGAAATATTGAAAAAGCATTGAATATTCAAGATGTTTCAGCGTCTTCATTGCTTGCTGTTGCAGATATTTTTGCAAAAAAATTGGACAATTGGCATCAAAAACGACATGAAGAATATGAAAGTTGGCTGTCTTCTAACAGAAGATTCATTTTTGACAAATCTATTGACAGTCTTAATGCTTATAAAGCCCAACTCAAAAAACAATTCAATGGTGGTGTAGAAATGTTTATCGAATCAGCTTCATTTGATGACACAAAGAAACAGCATTTTTATTATCGTCAAATTATTAAATATGCGATTAAACATGATTATTATTTTAATCGGACTTTACCTAAAGCATGGATATTGTTTAAGATAAACCTATCTACAACTAAAAAATATCAATTAGCATTTACTTTGCATCATTTTGGTTATGATAATACAGCCGTTGCGATTGGTGCATTTTTAGAGTTCAAAGGGGATAAACAAAGGAAAAATGATGATGATTTAACTTTGCCTCTTGATATAAAACCTTATGTACTATCTGTAGAAAAAGAAATAACTGAAGCAAGTGTTGCTAATATAAATTCTTTTCTTGAAAATGTATTAACATTGACATTGGCACATATTGCAAGTGAATTAACGGAATAAACATCAATCAATTAAAAATATGACATCGCACGAAATACGCAAAGCATTCCTCGATTTTTTCAAATCAAAACAACATAAAATTGTGCCTTCTGCACCTTTGGTTCTCAAAAATGATCCAACATTGATGTTTACCAATTCGGGTATGGTGCAGTTCAAAGACTACTTTTTGGGCAACGGCACACCCCCCTCAGTACGGATTGCCGATACACAGAAATGTTTGCGCGTATCTGGCAAACACAACGACTTGGAAGATGTAGGCTTTGACGGGACGCACCACACGATGTTTGAAATGCTCGGAAACTGGTCTTTTGGCGACTATTTCAAGGCAGAAGCTATTGATTGGTCTTGGGAATTACTCCATACAGTACTCGGTTTACCTGCTGACCGTTTGTATGCCACTGTTTTTGGGGGTGATGCACAAGAAGGTTTGGCTTCTGACGAAGAGGCGCGCAATTATTGGCGTAAATATTTGCCCGACAATCAGATTCTCGACGGCAATAAAAAAGATAATTTTTGGGAAATGGGCGCGCAAGGTCCTTGTGGTCCGTGTTCTGAAATTCACTTTGATTTTAGGTCTGATGAAGAACGGACGAAAGTTCCAGGTGAGCAATTAGTCAATATGGACGACCCCTCAGTCGTTGAGATTTGGAACAACGTTTTCATGCAATTTGAGCGCAAAGCAGACGGTTCTTTGGTCGTTTTGCCTGCGCAACATGTGGATACAGGCATGGGTTTCGAGCGTTTGTGCATGATTTTACAAGGCAAAAACTTTACTTATGATACCGATATTTTCACACCTTTTATTCAATTGGTCGAAAAAGAAAGCGGCAAAACATATACAGGTAGCTACGATAGAAATGCCAAAACAGACGTGGCGATGCGTGTTATTGTTGACCACATTCGCGCTGTGGCGTTTACGATTGCCGATGGACAATTACCTGCCGCAAACGGTGCGGGTTACGTTATTCGGCGCATTTTGCGTAGGGCTGTGCGCTATTATTACTCGTTTTTGGATGTAAAAGAGCCGCTTTTGACGAAATTGATACCACTTTTAGCATCTGAATTTGCGGACGTGTTTCCTGAATTAAAAGCACAACAGGATTTTGTACAGAAGGTGATTTTAGAAGAAGAACGCTCGTTTTTGAAGACTTTAGATTTTGGATTATATCGATTAGATTTGGATTTGAATGTAATTTCCGAATCAACGAGATTATCAAATTATTTAGATAATCATAACTATATTTGGTTAAGAGATTTAAATAATCCTCATGCAATTCGTATTCCAACATTAAAAATCATAATAGCAAAATCTAATGATTTTAGTGAAATTCAGATTGCTGATCCTAACCAAGGAATATTGATTAATGATTATGAACTTGTTGATTACAATAAAGTTTCCAAAATATTTACTAACTATATTCCTTATTTATTGGACGGAAAGAAAGCTTTTGAATTATTTGATACGTATGGTTTTCCTATTGATTTGACGCAACTAATCGCCACAGAAAAGGGATGGAGTGTCGATACTGAAAAGTTTGAAATAGCATTAAAAGAACAAAAACAACGCTCTAAAAAAGACGCTGAAAAGCAAGTAGGCGATTGGATTACAGTGATTGACGAAGCAGGTGTTGAGTTCGTCGGCTACGACCAATTGAAAGTTGAAAACGCTAAAGTATTGAAATACAGGGCTGTTACGGATAAAAAAGGATTACAATATCAGATTGTATTAAATAAAACGCCTTTTTATGCTGAAAGTGGTGGTCAAGTAGGTGACACAGGCGCAATGTATTTTGATAGTGAACGCATTGCTGTTTTGGATACCAAAAAAGAAAATGATTTGGTGATTCACATTGTCAATGAATTACCTGAAAATATATATGACCCGAATGTTAAAGCAGAAGTTGACCAAACAAAACGCCAAGCGATTTCTCAAAATCACACGGCAACGCACTTGATGCACGCGGCTTTACATGCTGTTTTGGGCAAACATGCCGTACAAAAAGGACAAAATGTGGATGATAAACGGTTGCGTTTCGATTTTTCGCATTTTCAAGCAACGACAAAAGAGGAATTGGCACACATCGAACACATTGTCAATCAAAAGATTAGGCAGAATATCGTCCTCGAAGAAGTGCGCAATATGCCAATTGAAGACGCGCGTAAAACAGGTGCAATGATGTTGTTTGGTGAAAAATATGGCGAAACGGTACGGGTTATTACGTTTGACCCTAATTTCAGTCGTGAATTGTGCGGTGGTACGCACGTTCAAGCGACAGGTGAGATTGGTTTGTTCAAAATCGTAGCTGAATCGGCTGTGGCGGCGGGTGTTCGTCGTTTAGAGGCTTTAACAGCTGATGGGGCAGAGGCTTATCTTAACACAGAAGTGGCAGAACTGAATGCAATTCGTGATATTTTCAAAAACCCTAAAAATACGGCGCAACGTGTTGCTGATTTACAAGACGACAACAAGGCGTTGCGTAAGCAAATAGAAGCCATGCACCTTGTTCAAGCATCGGAATTGAAAGGAAGTTTGCGTTCAGCATTCCAAAATACTGAGGGGGTCAATTTACTTGTAAAACAAATAAATTTGAGCGATGCCAATGCTATCAAAACATTAGCGGCAAATCTGGATAAAGAAGTTGGAAATGCTGTTATTGTTTTTGGCTCAATTAGCAACGAAAAAGCACAGTTGACAATAAGTATCAGTCCTGATTTGGCAAAAGCGAAGAATTGGAATGCTGGTGCGATGATTCGGGAATTGGCGAAGGAAATTAAAGGCGGCGGCGGCGGTTCTGCAGTTTTTGCGACGGCGGGAGGTACGGATACTGAGGGGTTGGTTAAGGCGTTGGAGAAGGCGAGGGGGTTGTTTAATTGATTGATTTTTAGGTATTTATGATAAAAATGGAAGCCGATACTGAGGGGTATCGGCTTTTGTTATTTAAAGAAATATATTTTATCGAAAGATTTTTTAATTTTGTACTCAAACTATCTCGTTTTCAGGTTTTCAATGTAAAAAACAGAATAATGATTAAAGAAATCACAGTTAAAAATTTTATGGTTCATTCGGATTTACATTTGGATGACTTACCGAATATTAACATTATTATTGGAAAAAACGATACAGGTAAAACAGGTATTTTAAAATTGTTATATGCGACGGCAAAAGCACTTGAAGTGTTTAGTTTGAAAAAGAAAAATGGAGATGTTTCTTTTAAAAAGGAATTAGCAGAAAAACTACATGATACATTTATGCCGCGTAAAAATGGTTTAGGTGACTTAGTGCAAAAGGGAGCGAATGAAAAATTGGAGGTTGAGATTCAAATCAACATTCAAAATCCAAAATACGACCAGCCAATTAATTTTTCTTTTAGCGAAAGAACTGAATCTTCAATTACACAGGGCATTGAAAACGGCGTAAAACCCTTGCCTGATGACAGTATGAACGTTTTATTTATTCCCGCCAAAGAAGTTCTAACTGCCTTTAACGACATTCGTTCGATGCGTGAAAGCTATTTCGGAAGAGGTTTTGACGATACTTATTTGGACTTAATCAAAGCCCTCAGTATAGAAACGTCGAAAGGGCATATGTCAAACGAATTGAGTCAAGTGAATAAAACATTGGAAGATTTATTTGAAGGAAAAATCGAGCAAACAGGGCAACAAGATCAACCTTTCATATTCAAAAAAGGCAAACAACAGTTTGCGATGCAACAAACAGCAGAAGGTATTAAGAAAATAGGGATTTTGACAACTCTAATCAATAATCGGCAAATAAAAAAAGGGACTATTTTATTTATGGATGAGCCAGAAACCGCTTTGCACCCTAACGCTGTTAGGCAACTCGTTGAAATGCTGACCCGAATGAGTAAAGCTGGTGTTCAAATTTTTATAGCGTCACACAGCTATTTTGTCATCAAACAGATGGCTTTATGCGCCAAAAGAGAAAAAATTGCTATCAACTGCTGGAGTTTAGAAAAAGAAATAGGGCATCCTGTTACGACGACTTTTCACGATTTGATTGATGGTATTTTACCAAACAATAGTATCATTGACGAATCTTTGGCAATGTATCATGATGATTTAAAAGTAAATTTACTATGAGCTACATTATCGAAGAGAATGGCGTAAAAGTTGAATTTCCTGACAATAACTATTTTCAATTCGACACTTGCCCAGCTTATATTAGTATTAAAAGTCAAGGTGTAAAAGAAACTGATGTCTGTTGGTTCGATTTATCGAATAATACTTTGTGGTTCGTTGAACTCAAAGCGTTTGACAATCCACTTAATTTTAAGTATAAAAAACAAGACCTTAGTATTTCTGATACAATTGAACATTGGCTCAATGAATTGAAAGACAAATCAATTCATGCAGTTTCTATGGTATTGACGAATCGAAGTGGTACACAATCGTGTGTGCCTATACAACTGCAAGCCAATACTGCTATCAAAATTATGCACTTGGTAAAAGTTATGCATGGTCAAGATTCTTATCTTGATCCGATGCAAAATAAACTGAGAGTCAGCCTAAAACCCTATCAAGCTATATTTAAAATCGATAATATTTCGATTGTAAGTTATGACTTCGCTGTTGCAAATAGTTTGCTATCTTGGATTGTTTAGTCAGGCGAAGTCCTGTTGTTTAAAAATGTCAAAGTCGTTACGATTGGCAACAAGGCATCTCGAATAGAAAATCCGACAATATTGATGGAACGACAATGAAAATAACGCAGTGTGTATCATTGACTTTTAGAAATGTGATTTTATGAAAAACTTAGAAAACAAAAAAAGTGATTTGCTCTACATGATAAATGACTGGCACGACGGAGTTAGTACACGCTTGTCGGGCATAAATTTACGGAACGAAATCATAAATAACTTTCGAGAAACCCAAAGACAAATAGTCATTGATTTTGCAGATTTAAGGGTCATTTCATCATCATTTGCAGATGAAGTATTGGGGAAGTTAGTCTTAGAATTTGGTTTTTTCGGCTTCAATAATATTGTGAAATTAAAAAAATACTAGTAAAATGATAACAAAAGAGCAAAAAATCATCAATTTGGTGCAAAATGATTTGCCAATTAAGGTATTACCTGACCGCCCAATTCTCGCAAAAATGAGAGAAGTGTATCCAAATTCAAACATTACCTTAGACACAGTGTTTGAAATTCACTCTATGCTTGACCACGGAAACGAAGGCGGTATAGTCTGCGAAGTTTGTCCTTTGGGTCTTGATAGAAAAACTGTTGAAACGGCTTTATTGTGTTCACTTACGCACATTAGAATCAAAGTGGGTGAAAAACATTTCACAGTTTTAGAAAAATATCGGCAAGATAGGATTCGAGACTTGAAACGGCAAAATTCGTTTCCTCCCTTTTTACGTCGCTGACTTAGAAATAGATGAAATTACGATAAACATAAAGCCGATATACTGAGGGGTATCGGCTTTTGTGTTTCTCGTAAGAATATTACCTTTGTTGCCTATTCTGTAAACAAAACGGACTCAAAATGAGAAAACGACGCACACGCCAACACATCATTGAAGATTTGGGCTTCAACCATATCGAAAAACAGATTTTATTGGCTGGATTTACGATGTATCGTCATGCTATGAATGATTATGGCGTTGATGGTATCATCCAAACTTTTAATGAAATTGGTGAAATTGGCAATAAAATTATCAATTTTCAACTAAAGTCCACTGACCATATTCACTATTTGGATCGAAAGAATTCATTTACTTTTGACCTCAACAAAAAAGATTTAGAGTTTTGGTTGAATAGTGATAGGCAAACACTACTAATTCTTTTTGATGCCCAAAAAGATGCAGCTTATTACATTGATTTAGCATTGTATTTTCAAAAAAATCGAAAGAGTTTGTTAAAAATACATAAATTTGTTAGGGTTTATTTGCCAATTGATCAATTTTTCAACGTGCAGATGGTTAGAAATTTGCGTTAAATTTGAAAATTATGAATTATTTAAAAGTCTATAAAGAAACTCACATTACAAATGGTGAAATGCTGGAAGCACTTCAAGAATTGGGTTTTAAAGAAGTCAAAGGCGAGCCGAATGACTTTCGTATGGAGAATACCGAATTTGATATGTATATTCTCATTCCTCGTCGTCCACTTGATGAATATATTTTAAAAACTTTTACCGCTTCGACATCTCATTTACTCGTCGAGTTTGGTGTAATAAATGACTACGACGACCTCGTAAAAATGATTTTAAAGGAACGCGCTAAAAAGCAAAAAGCACTAAAACAACAAGCGATAAGTGCTGTATAATTATGTACACATCTTGAGCGAATCTAACGACGACGACGTTTCAAACGTCGTCGTCGTTTTTATAATAAATTAGCTATCAATATTTTATGACAAACAATAAATCCCTCTTCATCGTCATCGAAGGTTTAGACGGTTCGGGCAAATCATCTGCGTCACAAGCTTTGGCGGCGTTACTCGACCCCCTCAGTAAAGGCATCGTCAAATTGACTTATGAACCGAATAACGATATGGTCGGGGGCGTTTTTATCCGCGATATTTTAATGAAAAAACATACGAGTTTTACGCCCGAAATTCTGCCTTTGGCTTTTGCGACCAATCGTTTAGACCATGGTGACCGAGTTATTCGTCCGTGGTTGGCAAAGGAGGGGCATATTGTTTTGTGTGATAGATATTATTTGTCGTCGTTGGTGTATCAAAGCAGCCCTCAATTTCCTTTTGAAAAAGTAATGTTGTTTAATGCATATGCACTGAAACCTGATGTGATATTTTTTATTAATGTGGACAGTAAGGTGTGTTATGAGCGCATGAAAATTCGGAACCAACCCGAAGAGTTATTTGAAGCCAATCTGGACGAATCAAGACAGAAGTATTTCGCTGCCATCAAATTTTTAAGGAATGAACACAATGAAAACATCATTGAAATTGATGGCAGTGGTACAATAGAAGAAGTTGTAGAACAAATACTAAAAGAAATATACAAATTAGCACCACAATTAGACCCCTCAGTATAAATCGCTTAAATTATTGATTGATAAGGTTTTGTAACATCATCAGAATGACAAAAACTATTCTTCTTCAATATCTTGACCCACTTTGAAGGGAAAAACAAGAATAAAACTTGACCCTTTACCCAATTCCGATTTCACATCAACAGAACCTTTGTGGGCTGTTACCATCGCTTTAACATAAGCCAATCCTAAGCCGAAGCCTTTAACATCGTGCAAATTGCCTGTGTGAACGCGATAGAACTTTTCAAAAATCCGCTTCTTGGCTTCTTTGGTCATGCCAATCCCCTTATCGGAAATCGTAATTTCTATGCCGTTCGATTTATTGACCGTTGAAACGGTAATTTCAGGTTTTTCGGGCGAATACTTATTGGCATTGTCCAAAAGGTTGTTGATGACATTGGAAATATGGTTTAAATCACCTTCGATATAGTATTTTTCAGCATCGAGTTGGGTTGTAATAATACCTTCTTTTCGCTCGACTTGCAACGCCATATTGCCAACGGCTTGTTCGATTACATGATGAATATTAACATCCGTAAAGTTTAATTTGATGCGTCCACGTTCAACAAGTGCCATTTGTAGCACCTTTTCAACTTGTCCGTGCATCCGTTTATTCTCTTGGCTGATGATATTGGCAAAACGTTTGACCTTATCGGGATTGCTGATGACTGAGGGGTTGATAATAGAATCGGAAGCCAAAGAAATGGTGGCAATTGGTGTTTTAAATTCGTGCGTCATGTTGTTAATGAAGTCGTTTTTCATCTCTGACAGCTTTTTTTGTTGCAAAATAACGCTGATAGTATAGGCAAAAGATGCTAAAATGATGGCTGTAAATAGCAATGACAACAGCAAATCGAGCCATAAACGCCCCCAAACGACAGCAGACTTAGTTGGGAAATAAACGTAGAGGATACCCGGTGCATTAATGTCGGTTGTAAATAGTTTGGTATTATAATGTGATATTTTCAGAAAATTAAAGCTGGCTTGGCTTTCATTGGGTACGATATAGTGGTTGTTGTAAATGACAAAGCAATTCGAGGCATTGGACCAAACACCATAACTAAACGGAATATCGTAGCCCAATTCGTCTTTTAAAAAACGGTCTAAGCGAATAACCTCAATACGTTCTTCGATGGGTAAACCGAACATGGCTTGTTTGAGCTGCATAGCTTCTATGGTTTGACGCAATACTGAGGGGTCATCAGAGAGGGAAATTTGTTGCTGATAATTGAATTGCCCATTTGTGTCAATGGTTGAATATTTAAGAGAAAACCCATTTGCATAGCGGGTAACTTGAAAGTTTTCAACGTTTTCAAGCAATTGAGCAACCTTTTTCAAGCCAGCAGCCACGTGTTTGTCGAATTGTTCCTCATTTAACCGACGACTGTTATTGATAAAGCTCATCTGTAGCGACAATACCCCGACAACTGCTAACGAAATTAACCCAATAATTACCCAAATTGCTTTTTGATTCATGTTTTGGACGCTTGATTCTAATAATTGGTTATTAGTGTATTAGTTACTGGTTATTGGTGTATCAGTTACTGGTTATTGGTCATGACTAATAACCAGTAACTGATACACCAATAACCAGTAACTAAATTTGAACAAAATTAAAAACTTAACGACCAATGATGTGTTGTTTAACAGTTATTTAACCGCCAAGAACTATTTAAGCCAGAAAATGGTTATCTTTGCGTCCCTTATTGGGAAACAAGTTCTTTTACAAATGGGGCTGACCGGATTCGACGGGAAAGTGAATTGGTTAGTAAGCATGTCGGGCTATGATGTTACCTCCCGTTAAACGGTACTTTAAACTATAGTTGGCAACTATCAATATGCCATGGCTGCCTAATTCTAGGAATTAGAACGCCTTTGCGCTTAGTGTAATGCTCTACGGAGTTACGCGGATTTTTTGGTTTCTGCAACACGGCGTATCATCCCTAATCAGAATAGTTAACAGAGCGCTCTGGCTGTTGGCGAACTCCAAAGAGATAAGGTTGCGGTCTGGGTGTGTTGTCCAACC
>JAYTUQ010000454.1:0-3707 GCA_043744455.1 Saprospiraceae bacterium
AATGTCAAAATTGACCAACTCGACGGCAACAATAAAAAATATGATTATTCAAAACTGAATAATCCAACCGTTGCACAAGTCCGAAGTTTCCACGACGGCACTTTTGAAACGAAGGCAGATGGCTTTAACGACAGCGCGCAAGTTGTTTTTATGCCCAATGTGGGTTTAGAAATTGGCTACCATTTTTCACCCCGCTTTATGGTTGTTTTGGGTCATAAAATGACTTTTTCTAAGAGTGATTTGCTCGATGGTCAACGTTGGAAAGATGGCACGACCTTGACGACACAAAACGATATTCAACATTATACCAACCTACAGTTTAAGTGGATTTTGGGTAAAAGTAAACGCAAAGTTTACGACGGAGACCCACCAAAAGTAACCATTTTGCGCCCTTCGAGCAGTCCTTATAATACATACGATGGCATCGAAACGGTTCGTGCCGAGGTTTTGGGTGTTGGTTATCAAGAGGATATTACCTTTACCGTCAACGGTGTACGCACTCTTTTTACATACAATAAAGACGAAGTGACCTCTGATGTCGTTTTGAGAAAAGGTGAAAATACGATTATTGTAAAAGGTGAAAACCCACATGGTTCTGATTATAAAACAATAATAATCAATCACTTAGAAAAACAACGTTTACCTGACCCACCTGTTGTGGTCACACCGCCAGTCGTCGTTAATCCACCCGTCGTTGTTAATCCGAATACACCAACAACGCAACAATTACCTCGTGTGCGTTTCACATCACCCGCTTCTTATTCAGAGACTGACCGCAATCGGCAGACAATTAGTGTTCAAATTACTAACGTGACAAATTATCAAGATGTGACGTTGACAGTTAACGGTCGCAATGACAATAGTTTTGGCTTCAGAAATGGTATTTTGAGCTACGATGCTGCCTTAAATGAAGGTCAAAATTCGATTGTCGTTTCGGCGCGCAATTCGTCGGGCTCGGCTTCCGATGCGGTTACGGTCAATTATCGTCCGATTGTCGTTCAGCGGGTCAATCTACCTTATGTGCGGATCACGTCAACGGGGAATCCAACGGAAAACGCGGTTGGTGGTTGCCAAACAGCGATAGAAGCACGGGTTGAAAATGTGACGAATGGGCGTGATATTACCATGACGGTGAATGGACGGGCGATTTCTGATTTCAGTTTCAACGCTTCGGCTCAAATACTGAGGGGGTCGATTAACCTTGCTACGGGTTCGAATCAAATCATTATTCGCGCCAGAAATCAATCAGGCGAAGGCAATGATAGAGCCGATGTGACCTGTGCGGAACGCCACCGCTATCCGCCAACGGTACAAATTACACAGCCCCGCAATAATGATATGACGGAACAACCAACGATAGATATACGTGCCAGAGCTGAAAATGTGGCTTCAAAAAACGATATTCAATTGATTGTCAATGGTTATCAAACGGCAGATTTTAATTATTCGACTTATGATAAATCCGTTTCTGCAAGGATAAACTTGAACGAAGGTGAAAATTCTATCCGTATTCGCGTAACGAACAACGAGGGCTCAAATGAGGATTTGGTGCGCTTTACTTACCGTCCGAGAGTGGTTGCCACGCCGCCTCGTGTCACAATTTTGCAACCTGCGAATGGTAGTTCTGTAAAAGATGCTTCGATTCGACTATCGGCAAGAACTGAAAATATCAGCAATCAAAACCAGATTCGATTGACAATGAATGGTCGTGGATTGTCTTTTAATTTCGACCCTTCTACCCAGCAAATAACTTCAAATTTGAATTTAGATGCTGGCGCAAACACCATCCAAATCAGTGTCAGCAATCCAAGTGGTTCTAATGCAGCGACGACGACCGTTACTTATAACAAACCTGTCGTCATTGAAACGCCGCGTCCACCACGTGTGACGATTACGCGTCCGACCGATGGCTCAACTGTAACTGACCCCGCCGTAACGCTTGAAGCACAAGTGGATAATGTGGTGGCGGGCAGTCAAGATGTAAAAATCATACTAAATGGTGTTGAAATGGGCGCAAATATGAATGTTATGCGCCAAATACGCCAACGACTCAGTTTGAACCCAGGGATCAATACCATCACTTTGCGTGCGACAAACAAAGATGGCATGGATGAAAAAACGGTGCGGGTGACGTATGGTAAAAAACCGCCTACGCCTACAGGAACAGATAAAAACCTGCCGACAGGCGATGATAGAGGGGGAAATAACGATTCACCTTTGCCAACGATTCAAAATTTCAATGTGACACAACCTGTCACCGATCCATTTGACCCTAAACCTTTAGTCAGTGTTGTCACCGCAACAATTACGAAAACGCCAAAAGCTTATATCCTTTTTAAAGTGAATGGTGAAGAGGTCAATTCGTTTGAATTTGACGAATCAACAGGGCAATTTCGTTATAGTTTTGGGGTTCAAAGCGGTATGTCTTATACGTTTTATATTCGCGCTTACAACATAGATGGTCAAACGGAAAAGACAGAGACGGTGAAGTTTTAATAACGATTTAGTTTGACCACCGATTGGACTGCTACGACTGATTGACACAGATTTTATTTAGTTCCTTGCAGGATGACAAAGAAAAAAATCTGTGTCAATCAGTCCAATCGGTATCATCTGTGTTCCATGTTCAGTAGTATGATAACTTAAATAACAGTTGGATTAATAATTGAAAAAGCCGATGCTTCCTTTTGAAGCATCGGCTTTTCTGCATCACATTAACCGTTGGTTGTTGTTGTAAACGGACAGCACGACGGTATCACGCCTTTGTGCTTGTGCGAATAGTTGGCTCGCTATCGCTGTGAATATGAGAAATGTTGTGACTTTTTTCATCTTTTTTTGTTTTGTTGTGAATGAGGTTGGGGGTGTTTATTGTTTGCACCCCCTCAGTATCGTGGCTGAAAACACCGACACTAGCACCACCGTGCGTGGATTTAGATGTGGTGGTTTAAGTTAATGAACATCCCTGCCGAACGGTATTATGCCAGTATATAAGTTATCAAAAACTCCCTCTATAAATGTCTTGAAAATCCGTGTTAAATACTAGAAAATCTATTTTTTTATTATCGTAAGACTCTATTTCAATATGTATATCATATTCGACTGGCTGGTTACTATTTCTTTTTATGGCAGGCTTCCAAACTTTTATTTCGTTTAGTATCAATGGATAGATTTTCATAAATTCACCTACGATATTCTTAGATATGTTTATAGACCTGTACTGTTAAAACATTTCCAAGAGGGTACTCTACCTCCATAACTAGCGGCTGCTCTATAGCCCGCTCGGCGCACTTCTTCCCAAACCACCCACCAACTCTCAAACAAACGAACGGCGCTGGTGTCGTTTTTTAAACGGCTACCCGATATCTTTCGAGTCTTATAAAAAGTGCCGTCAATTGTCCTTTCATTTTTTCTAATTTTAAAAAAAAGTAAAGAATATTTTAGATTTTATCTAATAATGGTTACATCGCCTGACAATTGTTTGGTTTGAACTTTACCATTTAACAAAACTTGTAGGGACATTGACCAAATATAAATGCCATTTTCACATAAATTACCTTGATAAGTACCATTCCAACCCTCATTTACATTTTGCGAAACAAAAACAAGACTACCCCAACGATTGAAAAGGCGCAAATCGTAGTTTTCGATTTTGATGAAATCCATTTTTATAAAAGGTTTAAAATCATCATTTACACCATCATTATTAG
>JAYTUQ010000455.1:0-45165 GCA_043744455.1 Saprospiraceae bacterium
TGTGTCATTCGATCTGTCATTGATACCCTTCGCAAAAGAGGCGTAGAAGTACTCCCTTGCCTAAATTTAATCATTAAATTACAACCTGTGTAGTTACAATTTTTTTTATTCTTTTTAAAACAATAGTCTAATGAAAAACAATCTTTTAGGTCGTGTTGCTACAGCCGTGACCACAGGAATCCTTTGCGTTTTTTTCGCATCCATGAGCTTTGCTCAAACGCCCACTTATAAAGAAATGGTCGTGGACAACCCAAATGCCGAAGCCGATATGAAAGTTATAGCAGACTTTTCAAAGGCGATTGAAGCGGGCGATGGGGACAAAATGAAGAGCCTTTTATCCAACAAAGCGATGATGTATGGGCCCAGCCCAGTAGATTCAAGTACGGGCGAGAAATATGTCCAAGGTTTTATAGAAGGCGCTTTTAAAACATCAACTGACCGCAAAACGAATTTTCTTCAACAAAGCTTTAAGGTGACGCAAGGCAATTTAGCAGGCAATTGGGTCTCTCAATGGGGCGATTACAGCTTTACACAAGATGGAAAGACGGTCAAATTTCCGTATCATACCATATCGCATGTCGTGGATGGGAAGATAGTCTCCTCACGTGTTTACTATGACAACCAGTATATCTTGACACAATTGGGATTCAAATTGACACCGCCTGATGCGACGGGGAAGAAATAGAAAACTATTACTTGATGTTCAAGTTTTTGGAGTAAGCTAAAGAATCCTTTAGGATTCAGGGGCGTTTTTTACAATAAATCCTTCTACAAACGTGCAAATCCTAAAAGATTTCAAAAACTTGAACATCGAGTATTAAATAAAAAATTATAATTAAAATGAAAACAGTCACTCAATTATTAATACTAACGATTTCCGCTTTATTTGCTTTAAATGCAAACCTTATAGCGCAAGCGCAAATAATCGGCACAATCGCCGACAAATCGGGTAAAGCCTTGCCTTTCAGCAATATTTTACTTTTAAATGCCAAAGATTCGTCTTTTGTCAAAGGTGATATTGCAAAAGAAGACGGCTCGTTTGCGATTCAAAACGTCGTTATGGGTCGTTATTTATGCCAAATAAGTATGGTTGGCTTCACCAATAAATATTCAAATGTCTTTCTACTGACCCCTCAGTATTTGACCCAAAATTTAGGTAAAACAGTGTTAACCGAAGTATCAGAACTGAAAACGATTGAAATCAAGGCTAAAAAACCTTTGTTCGAGCAAAAGATTGACCGCCTTGTGGTTAATGTAGAAAACTCAATTACTTCCGCAGGCAGCTCGGCTCTTGAAGTGTTGGAACGCTCGCCGGGTGTCACAGTCGATCGCCAAAACAGCACGATTTCATTATCTGGCAAAACGGGCGTGGTCGTGATGATTAACAACAGAATTAACTACATGACGCCCGAAGCGGCTGTTCAAATGTTGCAAGGTATGTCGGCGAACAACATCGAAAGGATTGAGATTCTGGCAACACCGCCTGCCAATCTCGATGCGGAAGGCAATGCAGGGTATATCAATATTGTTTTGAAAAAAAATCAGAACAATGGGCTAAATGGAACGACTGCTTTAACTATTGGATACGGCAACGGCGAATCAGGCAATGGCAATTTGACTTTCAATTATCGCAAAGATCGTTTCAACCTATTTGGCAGTTACACTTATTTGCATAGAAATACTGATAACCCGATGACTTTTTACAGAAAAGTCGTTGTCGGTGGGCAAGCTATAGAAACCACTACATTTACCGATAGGCAGCCAATATCTAATAATCATAATGCAAGAATTGGTTTTGAGTATCAATTAACGCCTAAAACTGTGATTGGCGGATTGATTTCAAGTTACGACAACCTTTTTAAAATGAACGCCGCTAATCAAACATCTATTGCTGTAAACAGTGTAACAGATACTTTGCTTGCCATTAAAAATTATGAAACCCATCCTGCAAAACATATTGGCGGTAGTTTAAATCTACAACATACGTTGCATAAGGACGAGATAATATCCTTCGATGTGGATTATTTGTATTATTCGGATAACAATTTCATTGATTATGATATTCATTGGACAGATGAAAACAACAAGCCTTTTTTTGATGAAACAACACGCAGTGGGAAAACAACACCTATCAAAATTGCGGTTGGTAAAATAGATTATTCAAAGGTCTTTACGCCAAAACTGAAAATGGATGCAGGTATCAAAGCGGTTGTGTCTGGTTTTGACAACGATATACGCGTTGAAATACTTAAAAATACAGCTTGGGTATCGGATGGAGAATATACTGCCAATTACAATTTAGATGAAAAAATTATGGCAGCCTACACTGCTTTTGAGTTGAAAATGGATGCTAAAACAAGCGCGAAAGTAGGCATGCGCTATGAATACACCAATTCTAATTTGAGTGCGGAAGGTCGACCCAATATCGTTGACCGTCAATATGGGCGGTTTTTTCCAAGTTTATTTCTATCGCATCAAATCAATCCGAAGCAATCCATTGCCTTTTCGTACAGTCGGCGGATAACGCGTCCTAAATTCAATGAGCTTGCGCCTTTCGTCCTTTTTGTTGATCCGAATACTTTTTTTTCAGGCAACCCAGCTTTGCAACCTGCTATTTCAAATACCGTGAAAGCTGATTACAAGCTCAATACGGTTCTTTTTTCGCTGCAATACAGCCATGAAGACAGTACGATTGCCCGTTTTCAACCCAAAGTAGCGCGTGGAACCAATAAACAATACAGTGCAAGTCAGAACCTCGAATATCAAAAAAATCTGACAATGACGGTTGGTTTGCCTTATAGCCCGACCAAATGGTGGACGATGTACGTCAATACAAGTGCAATGTTTGTAGAAGTGGCAATAAAAAACGATGGCATAGTTACGACTTTAAAAGCACCCACTTTCACCCTTTTTTCCTCGCAAACGTTCACTTTGCCCAAGCTTTTCACCTTTGAGGTATCGGGTTTATACAATTCTGGCTCCTTTTGGGGTGCTACACGCAATAGGGCTTTTGGTGCTCTTAACTTAGGTTTACAAAAGAAGTTTGATAAATCAGGTAGTAAATTGAGTTTGGGTTATGATAATATTTTAAACACCATGATTTTTAGCTCGAAACTGGATTATGCAGCACAAAATCAGTATTTCACCTACCATTTGCAGTGGGATTTTCCAACTGTAAAGTTAACATTTACTAAAAATTTTGGAAATAACAAAATGAAAGCAGGAGGTAAACGCGCTTCTGCGTCGGAGGATGAACAAAAGAGGGTAGAATAGATACCCCCTCAGTAGAATGCTTAAACCCTGTGCCGCTAAACTTATAGTTATGTCTGTGTACTCTTCATGACTATTCATTCATTGATAGTCATGGAGAGTAGGCAGACATTAATTGAAGCCGAATAGTCGTATTTTTCCTATTTTTAAAATGTCTCGAAGTCTCTCCTACGACCTGCTGACTATAGCACTTCATAAAAAACTATTATTCGTCACCCTCTCCAGAGGCGCAACATACTATCTTCGAACGTCTCAAGATGTGGCGGATTGATTGTCAAGATACCTAAAAAAGTAGTTTATACTGAGGGGGTGCTTTGAATGCCGCATTAATTTTTAGAAAGGAAATTAAAACGCAATAACAGACTATACTTAACAGAAAATGGATAATCTAAAACATATTCAATGCTTCAGATTATCCATTTTCTGTTATCCATTTCCATTAAGTATAAAAGGCTTTCCTACATCAATCAGAAAACAATTGTTTGAAACTCCAACCTGCACCAATCTTCCTTGGTTTAATATCTGTCCATTTGAAGCTGCCATCGTTCCGTCCTTCATGTCTGAACCAAACCAAATCGCCATTATCCATAGCGGCATAGATAACACCGTTGCCACCTGAAAAGACCTGCTTCATGTTCCAACCGCTGCCCACCTTTCGGGGATTGTTATCCGTCCATTTGAAACTGCCATCCATGCGACCTTCATGCCTGAACCACAATAAGTCATTATTGTTATTGACAGCGTAGATAATACTATCGCCGCCATAAAATACATGTTTCATATTCCAACCCGCACCTATTTTTCGGGGATTGTTATCTGTCCACCTAAAGCTGCCATCGTTGCGACGATCGTGCCTAAACCATAGCAAATCGCCACTGTCATTGACAGCGTAAATGACACCATTGTCTCCTGAAAATACATGCTTCATGTTCCAACCGACACCGACTTTTTTGCCCTTGAGATCAGCCCAATTTAAACCAGCAACCCCTCTACCATCGTGGCGATTCCATATCAAATCGCCGTTATCCATAACTGCATACACGATGCCATCGCCGCCTGAAAATATGCGTTTGAAGTTCCAAAGAGAGTTGACTAACTTGCCTTTATCAAATCCCCAAGTAAAACTGCCATCATTCCGACCGTCGTGGCGAAACCACATCAAATCACCTTCATTTGTCAACCCATAAATAATATGTGAAAAACTCCAACCGACGCCCACTTTCCGAGCATTGTTGTCAGTCCATTTAAAACTGCCGTCATTGCGTCCTGCATGTTGAAACCATTGGAGTTCAGTATTATTGGTGATGGCATAAATAACGCCGTTACCATCGGCAAATACCTTAGGGGCATTCCAACCGTTCCCGACTTTTCGAGCATTATTATCCGCCCATTTGAAACTGCCATCGTTTCTACCATCGTGGCGAAACCAGAGCAAATCATCATTGTCATTGATGGCATATATCACGCCATCACCACCCGAAAACACCTGCTTTACATTCCAACCAACGCCGACCTTTCTGGGTTTAATATCCGTCCATCTAAAGCTACCGTCTCCGCGCCCATCGTGGCGAAACCATAAGAGGTCGCCCGTATACGTAATGGCGTAAATGACGCCATTGCCACCAGAGAACACCTGTTTCATATCCCACCCAGTGCCTACTTTCCGAGCATTGTCGTCAGCCCATTTAAAACTGCCATCTCCGCGTCCGTCATGTCGAAACCATAATAAATCACCTGTGTTGGTGATAACATAAATAACACCATCACCACCTGAAAATACGTGCTTAAAATTCCAACCAGCACCCACTTTTCTCGGATTATTATCTGCCCATCTGAAGCTACCATCCGCACGTCCATCGTGCCGAAACCACATCAAATCGCCGTTGTCCATAATGGCATATATGACGCCATCACCGCCAGAGAAAACTTGTTGAACCAAGGGATTGAGGCGCGACAATTTGAGTGTTACAACATTTCTATTAGCATCGAATGCTTTTACTTTAATCGTCACTGCTGATTGGGGAAGATAGATTTCCTCATCCACTTTAGCACCCATTGCCCCAATTCGCAATGAATTCGCGCCCGGTTTAGCACCATTCGTCAAATGAGCGAGTACCCAACCATTGGGGGAAGGAATTTTAGGCATGCCCCGATCCCAACCTTTAATTGTCCTAAACTCAATCAGCAATTTTTGATTGGCTATAAAACTTTCGCCTAATGCCACTACAGGCAGTCCTGCATAGTTGATTGCTGGTGCGCCTTGCAATGGCGCCAGTTCAATAGTCGTTTCGTGAGGGGCTAAATTTAGTTTTTGCCTAACATCAATCGTTATATTTTTTTGATTCAAATCCAACCATTGACAGGCTATTAATATAGGGGCAACCATTCCGGGACCACTGGCAAGTTTTAAACGGTCATGAATGAATGTGAATTTATTGCCTTCATTGCCCATGATACAATATTGGTCACCATATTCTAAAGGTCCAACAATGCGGTCTAAATTAGCGTGTCCTGATCCATACATATGACCCAACTCATGAGCCAATATAGCAGGATTAAGGGTTTGCGCAGCCATGTGGTTATATTTGAGATCGCCGGGCGTATTCCATGCGGCACTGAAAGCATCTGCCTTATCAATCAGCAACACATAATGTCCGTAAACAGAAAGGTCAACATTTAGCCCTGTTGCCACTTCTGGTACGACTTTCTGTCCTACATTAAATTGTAGCGCATTCCATTCAGGACCGGTCAAAGACAATTCAAACCAATCAAATACCCGAAACTCAAGAAGCTCCCGACTGCCCGATTGGTCAAATAAGAAACCGGCGACACTTGCCGTTATTTCTTGCATCCGATCCCGTGTTAAAGTGGTTACACGCGGTTCATTTTTACATTTCAACAACAAAACAGCTATATTCATAATCTTGGATGATTAAAAACATGATTCATTCACTTTGGTTTTTTTTCTCAGTTCAATAACCAAATATAACAGTATAATACGAGCAACCAAAGTAACTCAGCTATTATTGCAACATATAAGTAAAACATATTGCTTTAAAATCAGAGCCAATTAGTCAAATCAGTCAAATCAGTGTTCAAAAAAAGCTATGTATAACACTTCAAATGCTTTTTTCCAATTTTAAAATAAGAGAAACGTGTGTATTGATAGATTAATCCATTCATTCACCTTTATTTCAAAATCTTTAAGCTATAAAACAATGAATCGAAAAGCGTTTTTATCAACCTTATTTAATGAAAATCATCAAATCTCCAATTTGTGAGGCATGCTTTATTAAATTTTTTAGGGAGGGTCGCAACCCAATAAAGATTAATAATTCACTAATTTTATTTAGACACTTAAAAAGAATAGTTCAATTTTGGTAATTTCTTTATGATAAAAACAACTATTTGAAAATCAAAGATTTACCAACTAACTTTGGGGCTAAGAGAACTTAAAATCTGTGAATATTAAGCATATTATTACTTAAATGAGAAAACAATTTTTGACTAAACTTACAACTTGTTTTTTGCTTTTTGCCTCATTTTTCATACTCCCCACATCTCAGGCACAAGTAAATTATACAGCTAACGACATCATCCGACCATACTCCGGTGGCTTCCGTGCGGGTGTGAATTTTGATATTTATCGCGGCTTCAGTGATGAAGACTTGTCTCGTCTTGCGGCGGGTAGTGATCGAGAGGGTATTGCGGGCGCAAACGCCAAGTCAATTCGACCTGCTTTTTTTGAAAATTTTGCTGAACTTTTTGGTTACGACAGCCGAATTCCAGCCTTCATGTTGTACGATTCGTTGGGATTGAAGGATAATACCTTAATTGTTGGGTTTCCTTCAGAGGCACATCGGGACACAAAACGATATTGTTCCGACTATCAATCAACGGTTTTTAAAAATATGTATGCACCCATTTGGGACAATGGAGAAAACGGTACGCCCGTGAACGATACCAACTATTACGCGCTGTATATTTGGAAAACCGTCAAAAGATACCATTATTTCGTCAAATTTTTTGAAGTTTGGAACGAACCCGGTTTCGATTATACGGGTGGAAAAGGTTGGCTTAATCGAGGTGCGCCCGGCAATTGGTGGGAAAACAATCCAGAGCCATGTGATTACAAGCTCCGGGCGCCTATTTTTGACTACATCCGTTTGCTACGCATCACTTATGAAATCGTAAAATCTGTTGACCCTTCGTGTTATGTTATGACTTCTGGTTTGGGTTATCCATCATTTTTGGACGCAATTTTGCGCAATACCGACAATCCGAATGGTGGTCAATCGACCCCTCAGTATCCGCAAGGTGGTGGTGCCTATTTTGATGGTATCGGTTATCATGCCTATCCACATTTCGACGACGCGCTAAGAAAATGGAATAATATGCGTCAAAATTGGGATTATTCGCGACATTCAGACGCCGCCGCCATTGACCCACAACGCATTAAGGGACAGTTTGAAGAAGTGTTAAAAAAGTATGGTTACAACGGACAAACCTACCCCAAAAAGACCTACATCATTACGGAATCGAATATACCACGTAAAGAATTTGGCGAATTTATTGGTTCGTCAGAAGCGCAAAAAAACTGGATTCCAAAGGTTCTAATTAATTGTATAAAAAATGATATTTGGCAATTACACATTTACAAATTAGCTGAAGAAACAGACTCAACAACGGCTACTTATGAATTTGATGTGATGGGGTTGTTCAAGAAAATACACTATTCCAACAAAACACGTCCAGAGATGACTCAAGAAGGTTTAGCCTTCAAAACAGCATCACAAATTTTATTTGGAAAAGTTTATGACTCGCTTCGGACGCAGCAAATGAATTTACCAACTCATATCGAAGGCGCTGCATTGCGCGACTCAAATGGTATTTTTACTTACGCGCTTTGGGCAAAAACGACGATAGACAAAAGCGAAATAGCCAATGCAACCTATTCGTTTCCAACGAGTTTTGGTTCCGATTTATTAATAAAGCGACATTTGGATTTCGCAACAACCCAAAAATTGGATGCCATTTCACCACAAAATATACTGTTGACAGCAACACCTATTTTTCTGACAGAAAGAAAAATACGTCTTTCACAACAAATAATATGTGA
This sequence comes from Saprospiraceae bacterium, assembly GCA_043744455.1. Taxonomy (GTDB): domain Bacteria; phylum Bacteroidota; class Bacteroidia; order Chitinophagales; family Saprospiraceae; genus JAAFJT01. The sequence goes on from JAYTUQ010000455.1 coordinate 8,390, forward strand.
AGGTTCAACCATCAGTTTTGAAGATTTGACCCCCTCAGTATCAAGGACATGGACGATACAATTAGCACCCAATCAAACAATAACAGAAACATCAAAGTCTTTTGTCAAAACATTCTCCACTCGAGGAAATTATACAGCTCAAATCATCGCCAAAGATGGAACAGGTGCTGAAATAGCCCGTCAGACGCTTTTGATTTCAGTTGAAAAACCGCCCGTAGCTAATTTTAGCGTGGTCGTTCAGAATCCTATGGTTGTACTTAAAAATCTGTCCTCTAACAATATTGACACCATAACATGGACGTTTTCTGATGGAAAAAAATCGAATTTGCCAGATTTAACGAAGGTATTTTACACAAGTGGCATTTATAATATCAACCTTTCCGCCAGCAATCGCTGTGGTACGCACAGTGTATCAAAAACGGCTAATGTCATCGCGCCCAGCGCACCTCAAATAGCTAAAACGGCAAAGGACACCACCCCTCAGTATAACAAGCCTTTTCGGGTAGGTGTCAACATGCGTTTTGTCGAAGGTTGGTCTGATGAACAAATTGCAGAAATAGCTGCGGGGAGCAGAGAACAGCCCAATTTGGGTGCACAAGGTGGTATCGGTGCAAAATCTTTACGTACAAATTTACCGGAGTATTTCACAAAATTTTGGGGTGCTGATGTACGCAAGCGTACTTTTCAGCATTATCAAAACCTTGATTTACAAGACATTGTGTTAACTTTGGGTTATCCTGATGCTGAACACCGCGACCCTAATTTTTATTGTTATTCTGAACAATCCTCTTTTTTTAAGAATATGTACACAGATATTTTTGATGGTGGGGCGAATGGGACAATCGTCAATGATACCAATTATTTTGCTCGATACGTCTTTGATTTGGTAAAACTATACAAAAATGAAGTCAAGTTTTGGGAAGTTTGGGATACACCAGGCTGGGACATTGAAGGCAAAAACGGTTGGAAACCCCCAAATTGGCAACACAATTGGTGGCAAAACAACCCTGACCCTTGCGAATTAGGTACAAAAGCACCGATTCAACATTTGGTTCGTATGATGCGTATAGCTTATGAGGTTATTAAACGTGAAGACCCTACGGCGTTTGTTGTCTATTCGGGTTCGGGTTTTGCAAGTTTTCTCGATGCCGTTTGCCGAAATACGGACAACCCTGCTGATGGTTTAGCGACCCCTCAGTATCCGCATGGTGGTGGTGCGTATTTTGATGCCGTTTCTTACAATGTTTTCCCGCATTTCGATGGGTCTTTATCGGGTTATGACCCTGCGGCAGGGCGTATTGTCTTTCTAAGAAATTCAGATGCTGCAATTTCGAGTATCACTCGTCAGAAAGATTCACTACAATCGGTTTTAAAAAATTATGGCTTTGATGGCTTGCATTCGCCAAAGAAAACGTTTATCATAGGAGAAATAAATGTACCGCGTAAACCATTAGGAGACATGAATTTCGGTTCTGATGAAGTGCAAAAAAATTTTATTATAAAAAGTTATGTGACAGCCGCCATAAATGGCATTGCGCAGATGAATATAAAAAGTATATCAGAAGAAAGTACTTTTGAAGAAGCGACTGATGGCAGTCAAGTGATGGGTTTATACAAAAAACTAATAGCCACGCCTTATATCAGAACGGCTAATATTGAAGGTATTGCATTCAAAACGACGAGTCAGATTTTATTTGGTTTAACATATGATTCGATTCGAACCCGTCTCCTCAATTTACCCCCCGCAGTAAGAGGAGCGGCTTTCAAAAATAAAGCTGAAAAATATACTTATGTACTTTGGTCAAAAGCGACAAATGACTTGTCAGAGTGGGGAGGGGTAAACTTGTCTCTTTCTAATATATTGCCAATCAATAAGTTATACAAAAGAGAATGGACATATAGTGAAGATAACAAAACAATAAATATCTCAACACAAAACATTTCCCTTACATCTACACCTGTTTTTTTGAGTGAGGACTCTATTTTAACACGTCCACCGATAGCCGCTTTTAGTTCAGATACACGCAAGGTTTGTCCGCCATTGACCGTTAAATTTAGTGAGAATGCGGCAGATGCAACGAGCTATTTATGGCATTTTGATGGTGGTACGCCAACGGTTTCTACTGAAAAAAATCCATCGGTCGTATATGCCAAGGGTGGAAAATATGATGTAGCTTTAGAAGTAAGAAATGCGCAAGGGGTTCATACAAATCGTAAAATTGAATATGTAGAAGTCGCATCTAAACCAAAAGCAGACTTTAATTGGGTCAGAGACAGCAATGGTTTGTTCATCCGTTTTCAAACGACAGCAACGGGTTCTTTCACTATGATTTGGGATTTTGGTGATGGTTTAAGTGATTTTTCTTTAAATCCGACCCACCGTTATAATGACAGAAAAATATACACTGTTCGTCTCATTGCCGTCAATGAATGTGGACGTGATACAATATTCAAGACGATTGACTTGAGACCGAATGGCATACACGACCCTTTACAAGTTATTGATTTTCAATGTTTTCCAAATCCATTTGGCGATAATTTGACAATAGAATATTATTTAACTGAAAATTCAAATATAAGTATTGAATTGTATGACGTGGCGGGTAGGATGGTTCAAATTCTAAGAAAAAATGCTTCTTATACTGAGGGGGGGTATAAAATCACTTTCCCTGTTTACGACATGCCAAAGGGAATTTATTTGTTGAAATTAAATACGGATAAACAAATAGAGTATAAGCGATTGGTTAAGTTTTAGGCAAATAATTGGAGCAAGAGAAATGCGAAATCTTTAAGTTTTTGTATTTTAAAAAACAAAAAAGCCGATATTTCAAAACGAAATATCGGCTTTTTTTTATCCTTCAAAATGAAGTGAAAGTGTAAATGTTCGTGACATTAATTTCTCTATGGCAGTTGCATCTCTAATTTCTTGATTGTAAATCAACATATTGCCTAAGCCATGAGAGACTTTAAATTCAGGAGAAAAAATGAAATACGGAAAAAACATTTGGATGCCCACCCCAAATTCAGCTTGATAATCCGTTGGTGAAATTCGAGCATATTGACTTAACTGCCGCCCACGACTTTTGGATTGGATATCGTAACTGTACTTGATACCCGCCATAACAAACAAGCGTTTGTCATGATAAGGCGCAGATTTGTAGCGAATATGGAAAGGTAATTCGACAAAAACAGATTCAATTTTATTCAAATATTCTGCTTTATTTTTACGTGTTGGGTCATATTGAAGATTCCTTTCAGCGAATGAGAAGCCAGGAAGAAAACGAACATCGAAATTATCGCCTATGCGTAAATTGCTAATAATCTGCAAATTAAACCCAGGACCTTTAATGGATTCGATACCCGCAATGCTGTCATTAAGGATAAAATTTTTTCCTCTGAAAACACGGTAATCAGATTGATTGTAGGCTAAAGTAATACCGAAATAGTAATTTCGATTCTGAAAATCAAGGAAGTTATAATTGCCTCGACCAACAGCTTGTCCTCGCAGTAAAAAAGGAGAAAGCACAAAAAACAGTAAACAAATACCAAAAGGTAAAGTGTTTTTTAGGGCTTGTAGCCAATGTAGATAGAGCAAATGCCGAGTGTTAAAGGTTTGCATTGTATGTCTTTAAATCCAATTTTATTCAAAACAGTTAAGAATTTGTCACCATCGGGAAACGCTTGCACCGATTCATATAAATAAGTATATGCACGATTATCTTTCGATGTCAATTTGCCTATACTGGGCAAAATGTACTTGAAATAAAAGTTGTACAATTGACGAAACGGGAAAATGGTCGGTTTTGAAAATTCAAGCACCACTAATTTTCCACCCCCCCTCAGTACACGGTGCATTTCCTGCAATCCCCGTTCCAAATTTTCGAAATTGCGTACGCCAAAAGCAACGGTTACAGCGTCAAATTTATTGCCTTCGTAGGGTAATTGCTCTGAATCGCCTAAGGTCAATTCTATTCTTTCAGATAATCCTTCTTTCTCTATTTTCTTGCGGCCAATATTCAACATTTCTGCAGATATATCTACACCTTTAATGGTCAAGTCATTGATACTTAATTGCTTGATAGTGTTTATAGCAACGTCAGCCGTTCCTGTGGCGACATCTAAAACATTTTTAGGATTCACCGTATTGAGTTCAGCAATCATTTTACGCCGCCATGTTTTATCCATATTCAACGATAAAAAATGATTTAAAAAATCGTAGTTACCTGCGATATTATCAAACATTTTGGACACTTGCTGCTTCTTGCTACCGTCCACTTCGTAAGGTTTTACTTCCATTTTATTTTGTTAATGGTTAATGGTTAGCGGTTATTGGTATTAGTTATTTACTATATGTATTACGAGTAACAAATAACCAATTCACAAATAACCATTAACGAATTAATGTTCGTGTCCAATGATGCCGCTTTGATCAGGCACTTCAATTTCAATGACTGCATCATCTTCAAGAATCACACATTGGCAGGCAAGGCGTGATTCAAGTCGTGGATTACGGGCACGATCAATGAAATCTTCTTCTTTATCGCTAATTTCTTCTAAAAAATCTTCTCCTTCTAGTACATATACATGGCAGGTTGAACAAGCACAGACACCGCCACAATTGTGGTTCAGATGGATGTCATGGTCTTCGGTGATTTCCAAAATGGAATAGCCTGCTTCTGCTTCAACTGTTTTGGGTTTAAGATTTTTATTTTCAAAAATGAATTTTACAATAGCCATAAAGCTTTGATTTTTAATTATTTAACGAATCGCTATTGGCTAATTGCTATTGGTCAATTAGATATGGATTAATGTGTCATTTGTGATGACTAATTGACAAATAACCATTGCACTAATAACGAGTAACCAATAACCAATTCACTGATAACCAATAACAAATCCCGTGATTGCGGCGCAAATGTACGTTTTGATAAGTGGTTAACAAACTTAGCTTATCAATGTTTTTCAAAATGGACAACTTTGATGCTTATTCATGCTTTTTATTCAAAAAACGAAGAAATACTGTCACGCAGAGCGTGATGGCGCAAGATGCGCTCAAGGGGGGTGTTGATTAAAAAATTAGATGTACTTTTGCGGACTTTTTACTTTGTGCTTTCAAAATGAGTTGTTTAGATATTCAAATACAAATACATTTTTAATAAAATGAGAATCATATCAGGAAAATTTAAAGGGCGACGCTTTTATCCACCTGCGGACAATTGGCCCACACGCCCGACAACCGATTTTGCGAAAGAAGGACTTTTCAATATTTTGACAAATACTTTTGATTTTGAAGACATCAAGGTTTTAGACCTGTTTGGTGGTACGGGCAATCATACGTATGAATTTATTTCAAGAGGTTGTCTTGACGTGACTTATGTGGATAAACATGCACCCGCCGTGCGTTTTGTCCGTGAAACGACAAAAAAGTTAGAGATTGAAGACAACTTACGTATTATTCAAGGCGATGTGTTCAAATATATTTCGGCGGCATATGAACAATTCGACTATATTTTCGCAGGTCCGCCTTATGGTTTGGCAGGTTTGGATTCGATTCCCGATAAGATTTTTGAGAAGAAATTACTGAGGGGTGATGGTTGGTTCGTTTTGGAGCACAATCCAAATCATAGTTTTAAGGCGCATCCGCATCTGTTTCAAGTCCGTAATTATGGTAAAACGATTTTTAGTATTTTTAAGAATGAGGTGGGGGGTGTTAAGATTGAGGCAGGTGAGGGGTGAAGGATTTTTTTTTGGCTTTGAGTTCTGTGAAGGATTTTTTTTATTTTTTATCTGTAACAAATTCTATTTGTTAAGATTTTTGTTCGCGTACCCCTCAGTATTCTGACCCTTTTTGTTTACTATTAAGGACTTTTATCGCTTTATTGAGAAACATATACCCCGCAGTAATTTTCAGCGATTTCTAAGTCTAATCTTAATTTCTCCCGAAAATGGAGAATACTGCGGACAAAATCACATGTATAAGTGCGGTATATGCGTATGTATCATTTTCCCCAAACATTTTAATCATCCAGTATAATTCACTAAGTACAGGCAGAAATAAAGAAATGATACCTGCTATCATACCACCTGCTTTAAAGGCAATAATAACTGTCCAAATATGAGTTATTATTGCAGTAATTGAGAAAACAGCGAAAATCGAACCTAAAATGGTTTTCATATTTTATTGCTTTTATTGCTAGAAAATACTTTGATTAGGAAAACTGCGGCTGATAATAAATCAATAGGCAGCCATAATTTTTTTTGATTTAGATAAACTGGAAATATCGGGTTAAAAAGTACGCCTACTATTATAAATATAAAATTCCAACTATTAATCGAAAACTTTTCATTTTCTACTAGTACCCCAACGCAACCAATAAAAACGATAATTCTTAAAAAGGTGTAATATCCAATTGGTAAGTTAAAAAGACCCAAAAGCAACGAAACTACACATAATATCAAAAGTGCCTTCATATATAAATGTTCTTATAAGCCTAAAATATTTGATTGGTGTTTCTCAATAACTTGCGCCATTTCTTTGATAAAACCTTCTGCTACTTGTTTTTGATTGTCTTCTGTCCATTTCAAAACATCATAAAATGTCCTTTCATGTACAACCTCCTTTTGAAAATATTTGTACCGCCATATGATAGTTAAGTCATCTGCACCATAAACAAACTGGATAATTTGGTTTGCATTGTCTTGGTAAATTTGAAATTCACGCTTGTCAATATCAATAACTTCTCCCGTACCACTAAATGCAGCATCGTTAAGTTCTTGGACAAGTGTTCCGAGTTTCTTACTCAATATTATTCCTTCTAAATTTTTGCTACTTTTATTGTAGTCTTGGAAGAAGCGAAATAAAGTGAAAGCTATTATTCCGATTATGATATACCAAATCATTTTTTTACTTTTTTACTTTTTGTGAAATATATTTTTGAAAACACATAATCCATACTTATTTGAAAAATAACCCAATAGTTAAAGCAACTATTCCTGCTATAAATGCTGTAAACATATCCTTGCCTAGTCCAATACCACTTGCAAATCGAGCTAAAAAACCAGTCGTTAACCACGGTCCTATAAACAAAACTACTGCAAAATTTACAATAAACAAAACTAACCAGTGATACTCTGTTATTTGTGTCCAAGTAATTACTGGCAGAATAAATCCACTTATCCAAGGTATTACTGACATAACTGGATGCTTTGTGTACATTGGTTTACTTCTTATTCTATCATCGTTTAATATTATAGAATGAATACCAAAAGTACAAATAAATAAGACTGCTGAGATTACAAGTGCTGCTGATGCCATTTTTCTTGTTACAAGTTTAAAATTACTAAAAATGTTATTTGAGATTTTTAACAATTTACTTTTTATGTTTTTTTAATATTTTTTCTTCATTTATTGAACGGATTTTAGTTTTCTTCGGATGCTCTTTCTTATAAAGAACTTATGGATGAAAGCGTATAGTTGCGTATGTATCCAATCTTTTTACAAAAATAAAAGATAAAACAATATAAAAAAATAAATCTATAAAAATTTAAAATATAACTTGTTAGCCCTTCATATAAAACGTATTTTAATGTCAAAATAAGCTATTGACCCCCTCAGTAAAAACCAAAAAAGCCTTGTAAATGGTTGGTTTACAAGGCTTTTTTCTTTAAAAATAACTTATAAAGAATCTGTTTCAAGCTGCGACAGAAATACGCAAATGATATTGTGCCAAAAGGCTGTTTAGCTGGTCAACGAACTGTTGCCAATGCTGTGAGTATTGCCAAACACCTAATTTATCATTGTTGGTTTGAAGAGACTGAATAAGCTTGTTAATTTTGCCTATTTGCAAAACTAAAAAGGGAATTTCTTCTGATAATCGCCAAGCTTGTTGGCGCATCGTTTCAATCGTCTGCGGATTGTCTTTCCACATGCCCCACAAATCAGACGGGTCTATTGATTTATCACCTTTTGTTACTTTCATTTTGTCGTATTTTTTACAAAAATAACGTTTTCCTGAATTGTCGCCTAAATTTCCACATAAATAAAAGTGACCCCCTCAGTAAAAATCTCAAAAAGCCTTGTAAACCAGCCATCTACAAGGCTTTTTCCATTTTTTGAAAAAACATTCGTTTTTTACACTCTGCGTTAATGAAAACTTAAAAACATACGTTATTACTGAAAACTTCTCACATTTGCAGAGTTTTACCACCCCGCAGTATAAACGCTTAAAAAATTCTCGAAATCATTAAAAATTCATAAACATTATAGTCAATGAAGAACGACTTAATAAAACTTTTCCTTACGGGACTCACCATTTTTACTTTACACAATACGATTCTTGCGCGTACAAACCCCCATGAAGGTTATGACATTAAGGTCAAATTGACGGATTATACCAGCGATACGCTCTATTTAGGTTATCAAATGGGTGGACAAACATATTTGTCTGATACAGCAGTTTTTGATAAATCAACAGGAATTTTTACGTTTAAAAAAGAGAAAAAACTGCCTGCTGGTGTTTATCTACTCGTTATAAATACGAAGGACAATTATTTTCAAATCATGGTTAACGACAGTGAACAGCATTTTTCAATGACGACTTCGGTGGCTTTACCTTATTATGAAGCGACGATTAAAGGTTCAAAAGACAATGAATTGTTTTACAATTATATGAAATTCCTTTATGACAAACGCAAAGATGCAGAAGCGGCGGGTGCTTTGAAAGCGCGTGATTCAGTGGCTTCGATGAAGAAATTTGCTGATTTGGATAAGGAAGTCAAGGCATATCAATGGGATTTGGCTAATAAAAACCCAACGATGGTGTCGGCAGCCTTGATAAAATCGGCTATTGAAATAGATGTGCCGAAGTTTGATAATATCAAAAATGCCGAAGAAAAGCAATTGGCGCAATACTATTTTTATAAAAAACATTGTTTCGATAATTTTGAATTGGGAAACTCTGCACTTTTACGTTCGCCTGTTTTGCAACAACGTGTGGATTATTATATTGATAAATTGACCCCACAACATCCAGATTCAATTTTTGAGTCATGTGAACGCATATTGGAGTCAATGAAACCTGCGAAAGAGAGTTTTCAATTCTATTTTATTCAGTTTTTGAACAAATATGCAAAGTCAAACCTTGTCGGTTTTGACGGTATATATGTGCATTTGGCAAAAAAATACATTGAACCAGGTTTGGTTGATGATTTTATTGAAAAAGAAAATCGGGAGAAAATTCTTCAAAATGCAAATAAACTTGAACCGATATTGATTGGTAAAAAAGCACCAGAAATTAAGACATTTAATGAAGCTAATGAGGCGATAACTTTGTCTGAAATCAAATCAAAATATACTGTTTTGTTCTTTTTTGCGCCTGATTGTGGGCATTGTCAAAAGCAATCACCCTTTTTGGTTGAATTTTTAAAGAAAGCTAAGGAAAAAAAATGGGATGTTAAGGTGTTGACTGTTTGTACTTATGTCGGTACAGATAAGATGCCTGAATGTTGGAAATATGTCAAAGAAAAAGGTTTTGATGGTTTTATAAATACCATTGACCCTTATATGATTTCGCGTTATAAAACGCTTTACAATGTTGAAACAACGCCACAAATCTATGTTTTAGATGAAAATAAAATCATTCGTTCTAAAAATATCGAAGCCAAACAGCTTGAAGAAGTGATTGATTTTTTGATGAAAGAAGATGTAGATAAGATTAAAAAAGAGGTAAGGGGGAGGAATTGATTTTAAATGAAAATAATTTCTTTTTTAGAAATTATTTTGGCGTATTTCTTCGATTATCATAGAGCTTATAGCTTATAAGGAATATACAATTTCTTAATAAACAGGTAAAAAAGCGGCTTAATCAATGGATTGAGCCGCTTTTTATTATAAATAATGGCAACTTAAATCATTAAGTTCTAAAAGCGTATGTAATATTCATGTTGGTTGGTAAAGGCATTAATATTATAGTTTGAAATTGTGTTAGCGAGAACTTTTTAAATAACATGAATTATTTCGTTTAAGTCAATTTATTTTATTTTACACTATATAATTTTTTTATCTTTACCTTTGACTTAGAAAAGATTATTATATATAAATATTGAATCAATAGGGATATTAATGTATTTATATATTTATAATATGATGTATTAGGTTCGTATCGATTGCTGAGCCTTTATTCTACTTTGGCACTCTAAAAAAATTGAAACACTATTTTATAAACCTAAATTGCCAAATAAAAATTAGATTAAACAAAAGAAAAACCTATTTTATGGTATATTTAAAATTAAAAAAAATATGGATTTAGAGAAAAAACTGATGCGAATTAAAGAACTCTCAATCATTGAGGAAAATTTAAAGTCAAAAAGAGACTTCGAAGGGCTTATTGGTGTACATGATGAATTTATAAAAATTGGTTCACATGGAACACAAGTTGATAGATTACCCAAAAAAGCCTATTGCTTAGCTAGATTGGGGAGAAAAGAAGAAGCAGAAGATACACTTAGACAATTTTCCAATACTTATTTGGAAGATGATGAAATGATGAACAAAATTATGCTTGTAACTTTGTTTATCCTTAACAAGCCTGAAGACTTTGATTATTATCAGATAAATTCTTTGGAGAATAAGTTAAATGATTCTAAAGGTTCTCAAGATGTAATTAATATTGTATTTGATTATGTTGATTTTTTATATCCAAAAAAAGTTTTTAAAAAGTCTATTACTCAAGTAAGAAACGATTATTTTAATGAACAATTGCTATCCGCAATCTTTTCTTCTATGCAAAGAAAAGAGAACGAATATATATATTATAATCGGTTAAAAAATGAAGTAGAATATTATATAGAAGGATATTTTACAAATTTCGAAGACGAAAAATCAATGCAAGGAATGATGATTCGTATAGCTAATCGTGCAACTTCTAAATCATCGGATAGAATAATTAATGATGTTCACTTTTTAATACCTCGTATATCAGTTGGAACTTTTCTTAAAAAATTAAGAAATACATATTCGGAGGATACTCATACATTAGATTGGCTTAATATGTATGAAGATGATGTTAATGATGCCTATGAATATAGTCAATATAATTTAGATGGATATGATTTCGAAGAAATTGATGAAGAGGATATTATTGATTCTATCGAAGAAGTCGAGAGTCTTGATTTAGTTGTTTTTGATAATTCTTTATCAAGAGATTTTCATAGACTCATAATAGATTGGATAAAGTTAGAACCATTTAAAACAGAACCTGTAGAACTCACTCTTGAGAAAACTTATAAAGCATTGACAGAAACTAAAAATGAAATTGCTTTAGCGTGGCTTACAGAAATAAACAATTTATAAAATGGAGTATTATCAAATATCAGAATCACACAAAAGGAAAAGTGTCAAAATTAGTAGAAACAAAGAGCAAAATTTGACAATTTTCTATGAATGGTATGAAAATAATGTATATTTTCGAGTAGTATGGCAAAACATAGGAACAGGTGGTGTGAATAAATTAATAGAAGCTACTAGAATTAGCGAAGAAGATTTCTTGAATGCAAATGAATAAAAGAGTAAAATATAAATATTAAATTTTTTAATTATTTACTGCGCCTTAATATTTGTACCATTTATTTGTATTTAATGTCAGAAATAATAGACCGTTGTTACAAATAAAAAAAGGAGACAGACCATCTATGGTTTTGTCTCCTTTTTCTTCGTAACAAAATGCTTTACAATATACCTCCTTTAATACTGAGGGGGCGTATTTTAAGCGAATTGCTCTATTTTGCGACCACGTTTACGGCTTGTTTCGTCCAATAAAATTTTGCGAAGACGGATTGATTGCGGCGTGACTTCCACGTATTCGTCTTCTTGGATGTATTCCAAAGCCTCTTCTAACGTAAATTTACGTGGTGGAATGATGCGAGCTTTGTCGTCAGAACCACTTGCGCGCATATTGGTCAACTGTTTTGTAACCGTGACGTTGACGACCAAATCGCCAGGACGCGTATTTTCACCGATAACCATGCCTGTATAAACTTTTTCACCGGGTTCAATGAAGAAAGTACCAGAGCTTTGCAAGTTGTTGATAGAAAACGGAATAGCGTTGCCCATTTCTTTTGAAATCAAAGCACCTGTTTGACGACCTTGAATATCACCTTTGTACGGTTGGAATTCAATGAAACGGTGTGTCATAACGATTTCACCTTGGCACATCGTCAACAAATAAGAACGCATACCGATAATACCACGTGAAGGAATTTCAAATTTCATCACCATACGGTCACCTTTTGGTTCCATTGACAACATTTGGCCTTTACGACGTGTCACGAGGTCAATAACGATACCACTTTTATCTTCTGGAACGTCAACATTCAATTCTTCAATCGGTTCATGTTTTTTGCCATCAATAATTTTCTGAATCACTTGTGGTTGACCGATTTGCATTTCGTATCCTTCACGACGCATCGTTTCAATCAAAACCGACAAGTGCAACACGCCACGGCCAAAGACTTTGAAAGTATCTGCCGCATCTGTTTCTTCAACCCGTAAAGCTAAGTTTTTCTCCAATTCTTTGAACAAACGGTCTCTAACGTGACGGCTTGTGACGTATTTACCTTCTTGACCAAAAAATGGCGAGTCATTGACAGTGAAAGTCATACTCATCGTAGGCTCGTCAATCGAGATTGTACCCAAACCTTCTGGATTTTCGAAGTCAGCAACACAGTCGCCAATTTCAAAACCTTCGATACCGACAATAGCGCAAATATCACCCGCGACAACTTCATCAGATTTGACTTTACCCATACCTTCAAACGTATAAAGTTCTTTTATACGACTTTTTTGAATTGAACCATCGCGTTTGATAAGTGAAATATTCATGTTAGGTCGTAAAACACCACGACGCAAACGACCAATTGCAATACGACCGATGAAATTTGAGTAATCAAGAGAAGTAATCAACATCTGAACACCACCTTCAAGGTCAGCTTGAGGAGGTGGAATATGTAACAAAATTTGGTCAAGCAAATAAGTAATATCCGTTGTAGGATTGTTCCAATCGGCACTCATCCAATTGTTACGGGCTGAACCGAAAACAACAGGGAAATCCAACTGATTTTCAGTAGCTTCAAGGGCAAACATGAGATCGAAAACTTGCTCATGAACGATGTCAGGTGTACAGTTTTCTTTGTCAACCTTGTTGACCACAACGATGGGTTTCAAGCCTAATTGAATCGCTTTTTGTAATACGAAACGTGTTTGAGGCATAGCACCTTCAAATGCGTCAACCAAAAGCAATACGCCGTCACACATATTTAATACGCGTTCCACTTCGCCACCAAAGTCACTGTGACCTGGGGTGTCGATGATATTGATTTTATGGTCTTTATAACGAATAGAAACGTTTTTTGCGAGAATCGTGATGCCACGTTCGCGTTCAAGGTCGTTATTGTCGAGGAGGAGTTCGCCAGTCAATTCATTTTCACGGAAAAGTTTTCCGATAAGAATCATTTTGTCAACAAGGGTTGTTTTACCGTGGTCAACGTGAGCAATAATGGCGATGTTACGGATGTTCTGCATTGAGAAATTTTATTATTAAATATTTGTATTATTGAATGGCTATGTCATCTTCATGGCAGTTAACGCAATGTCAACAATCACCCATGTATCAATACAAAGATTCAACTTTTTAAAAAACGCCGCAAAGATACGGCATATTGATGTTAAAAATACCTGATTTTTGAAATTAGATGAAAAATAAGTCTTCTTTTGTCGAAAACGACTATTTATACTGAGGGGGGAGATTTGTTGCGAATTTGATTCTATAAATGTAGGCTTTGACCAAACGGTTGTATTTCAATACTAACTTGGTGATTTTAGACAATTCAATTTTTTAATAAAATTGAGGTTTTTTGACAAAAAAGAATAAACACATCTTTATAAGTCATACTTATATAATAATTACAATGTGTTAAGGGGTAATTAAAATATCGACGCCACTATACAAAAAAAATCAGCCAACTTCTAAAAGTTTGGAAATTGTTTCTATTTTTGCAAGACAATTTGCTTGAAATCTTATTTTTAAGTACCATCACAACAGTTTTTTAAAACTACATGACTCGCCGAAACCAGCCACACATTTTATTTTGAATAATTAAGTATTTCTTGATTAATACATATTATAATTTTTGTGAAAAGTTAAAAATACGTATACGATTTAGAAAATTTATAAGTCCAATCAATCATTCTGATTAATTGGTTGTAATTTTACTTGAATTTTATTCAAAGGACACATTATTTCATAGCTGAAGGCATTTTTTAAACCTTCAGTCTCAACTCTATCTAATGAAAGAAAAATATATTTACAACAAACAAACATTACAGTTTGAGAAAATTGACATCAATTGGAAAGACCGACTCATTAAAATTTTTAGTCTTTTTTCAGCTTTTGTTATGACTTCAATGTTATGCTTTCCGTTACTGCAACAGCTTTACCCTTCGGCAGAGATTCAAGTAAAAAATAAAGAGATAGAACAACTTGGATTTAAATATAATGCACTTCAAAAACATGTTGAAACGATGGATAAGGCTTTGACAAGCTTACACCAACGCTCAAATGGGGTTTATAGACGTATGTTTAACATGGATCCTATTGATGAAACAGTTTGGGCAAGTGGTGTAGGGGGACATGATAAATATGCCAATTTGTCAAAATTTTCAAGTTCTCAAACAATTATTGAGACTCAAGACCGAATAGAATTACTTTCTCGTCAAATCGGGCTACAGTCTAAGTCATTGGACACAATTGCCCATTTAGTCAAAGAGAAAGAGAATATGCTTCGAGCTATACCCAATTTAAAGCCTGTTCGTGAGGATAAACTGCACGAAAGTATGGGCGTTTTGTCGGGTTTTGGTGTGCGTATTCATCCGATTTATAAAGTAAGAAGATTCCACAAAGGCATTGATTTTTCAGCAGATTCAGGCACAGCTATTCAAGCAACAGGCGACGGCGAAGTGGTGCAGGCAGGACGTGACGGTGGTTATGGCAATTGTGTTATCATTCGTCATGGTTATGGATATGAGACGCTTTATGGTCACATGTCAAAAATTGATGTTCATGTCGGTCAGAAGGTAAAACGGGGTCAACGCATCGGGCTTATAGGTTCCTCAGGTGCTGCAACGGGACCACATTGTCATTATGAAGTGCATCTCAATGGACAAATCATTAATCCATTGCCGTATTGTTTGGATGGTTTAACACCTTCTGAATATGCTTTGCTCGTAAAAGCGGCTGAAGCTGAGAATAATTCATTTGATTAAAGCTATTATACTGAGGGGGCTTATTTAAGTTGTCTTAAGTCAATGAGTTGTGAGGATTTGGTGAATTGAAAAATCCAAATTGGATTAAATTTCACTTTGGCACTTTATGGAATAGAAAGTAATATCGAAAAAAGAGCGATATTGCGATTGAGAATTGATACTGCAAAGGAATAGAACGCTATTCAAAATAGTATGCATGGTTCTCTTTTCTACATACTTAAATCTATTTTGCCAAATGCTTTTTAACAAACTTCAATCTCAGAAATATTGCTTACTTATTCTGCTTTTCATGCCTACCATACTGAGGGGGCAAATCAAGATTAAAGGAGAGGATCAAACCAAAGGCATACCTCAAGAGTGCATCGTGAAATTAAGTCCATTGGCTGTATTAGACCCATTTGGACCCACGTTTGCTACTTATTTTGAACAGCAATTGCGCAGAAAAAGAAAATGGGAAAGCCTTGAACATGAAATCGGTTATACTTTTCGTGTTACAGGTTTGACCAATGCGGCATTTGGTTATCGCTTACGTACCTCTTATCGGCGTTATTTTAGTCCAAAATGGAAAGATAAAGGCAATCATTATATGGCTTTGGCACTCATGAACCGTCAATTTTTTGATAAAGGTTCTGAATTTCTTTGGCGAGCTGACAGAGCTTATCAACAAAATTTGCCTTATCGTTTAGGTATTTCACAGCAATCAATGACTTTTAATATCGGAACAATGCGTTATTTTGGTCATAAAGACCGCTATAATCTCGATATCAACATAGGTTTAGGTTTTCGAAGAACACATATTTCGTTTAAAAATTTGCCTTCCGATGCCGAGACTCCTGCCATTCCCGATGTTTTTGAGCGAAATTTCAAAGCTTATGTTGATCAAACAACTGAAAAGGAAAGGACACATTATTATTACAATACTGTTTTAGGCGTTAAATTCGGTTATGTTTTGCAAAAAAATAGTTTAATAAAGAGAAAATAATGTCAAATGTCCATATAGATTTTTCAAACCCAGTATTAGGCTTCGAGTCTTATTCTGGTTTTTTTTTATAAAAATAACCCCCTCAGTATTTCTTCAAGTTTTAAGAAGTGGAAACGATTTTTTTTAAAAAAATACATTTAATCATAAAAACGCCTACTTTTGCTTTTGTTTTTGAAACAAAATTGTCAAAAAAACATCTCGTTGATTGTCAAAATGCTGATAATCAGTTCTTTAAATAAAAAGAATAAGACACTCACCCGTACTAATATAAAACAAATAATGTTATCGCATGGCAAAAAATCTGCTCATAGTCGAATCACCTGCTAAGGCAAAAACTATAGAAAAAATCTTAGGTGCCGATTTTAAAGTTGTTTCCAGCTTCGGACACGTACGCGACCTTGAAAAAGGTGGTTTAGGTGTTGACGTTACAAATAAATTCAAACCAAATTATGTCGTTACCCCTGACAAAACAAAACTTGTCAGTCAACTTAGGTTGGAAGCCAAAAGTTCAGAAGAAGTATGGCTTGCGACGGACGAAGACCGCGAAGGGGAAGCCATCTCTTGGCACCTTTGCGAAGTCCTTAAACTCGATCCACGGATTACAAAACGTATTGTTTTCCGTGAAATAACTAAACCCGCTATCCTGAAAGCCGTTCAAAATCCACGAACTGTTGACCTTGACCTCGTTGATGCACAACAAGCTAGAAGGATACTCGACCGCCTTGTAGGTTTTGAATTGTCTGAATTGTTGTGGAAAAAGGTTAAAGGCGGTTTATCTGCGGGGCGTGTACAATCTGTTGCTGTTAAGTTGGTCGTTGAAAAAGAACGCGATATTCAGAAGCATACAGCCAAACCTTTTTTCAAGATTGAAGCAGAATTCTTAGTACCGAACAAGCAAGACAGACAAATTACGCTCAAAGCGGAGTCACCTGAACGCTACGATACTGAGGGGGGGGCAAGAGCATTTTTGGAAAAATGTCGCGGGGCGATTTATAAAATTACAAAAATTGAAGTAAAGCCCCTTAAACGCAAGCCTACAGCGCCCTTTACTACCTCAACTTTGCAGCAAGAGGCGAGCCGCAAACTCGGTTTTTCAGTCAATAGAACCATGCAAAATGCCCAACGCCTTTACGAAGCGGGTCACATTACTTATATGCGTACCGATTCGACCAATTTGAGCGAAACGGCTTTGGTGGCGATTGCCAATGAAATTGAAAATTCTTTTGGTACAGAATACGTTCAAACCCGCCGTTTCAAGACAGGTAAAGAATCGGCACAAGAGGCGCATGAGGCAATTCGTCCGACATACATGGAAAAACGCAATGTGTCAGGTGACCGTGACGAACAGCGGCTTTATGAATTGATTTGGAAACGGACAATTGCATCGCAAATGGCAGATGCAGAATTGGAAAAAACGGTAGTGGATATCGCAATTTCGACTCTTCCTACTGCAAAACTTGTTGCAGAAGGTGAAGTTATAAAATTTGATGGCTTTTTAAAAGTCTATCTTGAATCAAAAGACGAAGACGACGAAGACGCAAAGGGCGTTTTGCCTCCCCTCAGTATCGGACAGACTTTGAACTTCGATGCGATGTCTGCAACGGAACGTTTTACGCGTCCGCCTGCACGCTACACAGAAGCTGCTTTGGTCAAAGACTTAGAGGAACGTGGCATTGGTCGACCGTCAACGTATGCACCGACGATTTCTAAAATCATGGAAGAGAATCGCGGTTATGTTGAAAAAATAACGAGAGATGGGGTTCAAAGGCATTTTAAGGTCTTAAATCTCTTGAAAAATGGTCAAATTTCTGAAAAAACATCTACAGAAATGATAGGTGCCTTGAAAAATCACCTTGTTCCAACCGATATGGGTATGTTGGTTGTTGACTTTTTGGATAAGCATTTTGATGAAATTATGAATTACAGTTTCACAGCAGAAGTCGAAAATAAACTTGATGATGTCGCGGACGGCAAACATAATTGGGTCGACATGTTGACAAAATTCTATGACCCTTTCCATGAAGATGTGGTTAAAACGCTTGAAGAAGCCGAACGTGTCAGTGGCGAACGCATATTAGGAAAAGACCCTGTGTCAGGTCGAACGGTGTTGGTGCGTATGGGCAAATATGGGCCCATTGCTCAAATTGGTGCCCCAGAGGAATTAGCTGAAAATGAAAAACCTGACTATGGTAATTTGCAAAAAGGGCAATCCATTGAAACCATAACTCTTGAAGATGCCCTTCGTTTGTTCGATTTACCTAAAAATTTGGGCGAATTTGAAGGTATGAATGTATCTGTTGGCATTGGTCGTTTTGGTCCTTATGTCAAATTTGGTGATACATTTGTCTCAATTCCGCGCGATGAAGACCCCCTCAGTACAACGTTTGAAAGAGCAGTTGAACTCTTTGAAGAGAAACGCAAAGCGGAAGCACCTATTTTTATGTACAAATCATTGCCCATTACCAAGGGTACAGGTCGTTTTGGTCCTTTTATCAAGTGGAACGATATGTTTATCAACGTGCCACGCAAGTATGATTTGGAGACTTTGACACTCGACGAAGCAGCGGAATTGATTGAAATAAAAAATTCTAAGGAAGCAAATCGCTATATTCACAATTGGGAAAAAGAAAAAGTATCGGTTGAAAATGGTCGTTGGGGTCCATTTATTCGCTTCGGCAAAAAAATGATTAACCTCAAACATGAGGGCAAAAAAATGACGAGCGAAGAAGCAGCTGATTTGACTTTGGAAGATGTGAAAAAAATGGTTGAAGTTGAAGTGCCAAATGCTTTTGCGCCTAAAGTTAAAAAACCTGCGGCAGCGAAAGCGAAGAAATAGAGTTTTTCTAACACGAATTCCACGAATTCCACGAATTATTGATTGTTATTAATTTTAATTCGTGAAATTCGTGAAATTCGTGTTAGAAAAACTTTATTTCTTTAATTCAGAATAAAACTTAAAGAAATAAGGAATGGTTTCAATGCCTTTATAAAAATTGAACAAACCATAATGTTCATTTGGCGAATGTAAGGCATCCGAATCAAGTCCAAAACCCATCAAGATTGTCTTAACTTCTAAGACATCTTCAAATAAAGCAACAATAGGAATCGAACCACCTTCTCGTTTTGGAATAGGCGGAACGCCAAATGTTTGTTCCATTGCCATGTGAGCGGCTTTATATTCTAAAGTATTTGTTGGCGTAATGGCGGGCAAACCACCATGATGGGGCTTGACTTTCACTTTTACTGAGGGGGGGGCAATTTTCAAAAAATGCTCTTCAAACAACTTGTAAATCGCATCATCTGTTTGGTTGGGCACAAGCCGCATGGATATTTTTGCGAATGCTTTTGACGGTAAAACTGTTTTTGCACCCTCGCCTGTGTAGCCTCCCCACATGCCATTTACGTCCAAAGTTGGTCGTATTGAGGTGCGTTCCATTGTTGTATACCCGTGTTCGCCTTGAATATCGTTGATATTTAGCCCTTTTTTGTAATTATCTAAATTGAAAGGTGCTTTGTCCATTTCTGCTCTTTCTGCCAATGTCGCTTCAACAACAGCGTCGTAAAAACCAGGAATAGTGATGCGTCCTGCGTCATCATGCAAAGAGGCAATCATGTCGCACAATACGTTGATAGGATTTGCAACTGCCCCGCCATAAACGCCTGAATGAAGGTCAACATTTGGACCCGTTACTTCAACTTCGAGATACGTCAAACCCCGTAAACCTGTTGTTATACTCGGCGTGTCGTTGGCAATAATAGATGTATCGGAGATGAGAATGACATCACAAGCCAATTTATCCTTGTTTTTGCGGCAAAAATCGCCCAAATGGACGGAACCGACTTCCTCTTCGCCCTCAATCATAAATTTGACATTGCAAGGCAAAGCATCGTTTTTTATCATTGCTTCTACAGCTTTGACATGCATATAAAATTGCCCTTTGTCGTCGCAAGAACCGCGCGCGAAAATCGCTCCATCTGGATGAATCTCTGTTTTTTTAATGGTTGGTTCAAACGCAGGAGTCAGCCACAAATCAATCGGGTCGGCAGGTTGCACATCGTAATGACCATATACCAAAACGGTAGGTAGGGTAGGGTCTATGATTTTTTCAGCATAAACGATGGGATTACCGGCAGTGGATAATATTTCAACATTTTCAACTCCTGCTGCAACAAGCCCTGCACGGACGTTTTCAGCCATACGAAGCATGTCTTCTTTGTGTTTTGGGTCGGCGGATACTGAGGGGATGCGCAGCATGTCGAGCAGTTCGTCCAGAAAACGTTGTTTGTTGTCGGAGATAAAAGATTGCACTTTTTCCATAAAATATTTATTTTATTTTATTGTTAAATCGTTGAAAATGAATGTTTAGTAAAAAAATACTGAGGGGTGCAAAATTAGCAAAACCGTATCAGTTTACCTGAAAAAAAACAGCTTCGTATTGTTTTATACGAAGCTGTTTTTTAGTTTCTTAAGTATTTTTATTATCAAAAAATATCTTTTAAGGGTAATTCAAAACCCGTTAAAACGATTGATTTCAAAATGTCATTTATTGTTAAAGTAGGGCGTGGCATCCAGCCATCTTCTGTATTTTTGTACTGGATAAGTGTTTGTTTTTCAAGGTTAATGAGCCAATATTCTTTCACATCAAAATATTCAAAAAGATGTTTTTTGAAACTCATTTCTTTAGGTTTGTTGCTATCTGACAAGATTTCGACGACTAAATCGGGTGCGCCTTTTATTTTTCTATTGTTTTCAATAATGCTTAAACGCTCATTTGATATATATAGTAAATCGGGTTGTACGACATTGTTGGCGTCGAAATAAACGTCCATTGGGGCAGCTAAAACTATACCAGCATCATTTTTTATGGCATAATCCATTAGCCAATAATGTAATTTACTGGATAGTTTTTGATGAAGAAATAGTGGTGAAGCCATAAAAATAATTTTCCCGTTGTGTAGTTCATAATTACCGCTATCGGGCGGCGTTAGTTTTTCATAGTCGTCAGTAGTGAGTATAACTTCTTTTTTACGACCTTTTTTTTCGATAGGTAATGTGGCAGTCATATTGAATTTATTTTTTTACAAAAATAGACTTTTTGATTTAAATTTCTACAAAAAACAGTTTCTAAAGGTGAAAAAACGATGCTATACTCAAGGGTTGTTTATTCAAAATGCTTTTCTAATAAAGCTGTCAAAATTGTTTTTTCAATATTCATTATCAACACACCCTCATGCGCCATCGCTATATGACCGCTTTCTTCTGACACGATAAAAGCCGTGACATTAGCCGTTTCGGTAATGCCAACAGCCGCACGATGTCGTAAACCAGCTTCAGGTGGCAAGGAAGGGCTTTCACTTAAAGGTAAAACACAAGCCGCCGCATGTATTTTATGGTTAGAAATAATGACTGCCCCATCGTGCATAGGGCTTTCTTTTTTAAATATACTTATAAGAAGTGGTTTGGAAATAGCGGCATCTAATACAACGCCTGATTCCGAGTATTGAGACATGGTGGCGTTGTTTGCCAAAACGATAATAGCGCCCGTTTCTGTTTCTGCAAGTTCTCGTATAGCAGTTTCTAACTCTTTGATTCCTAGACTGTTATCGCCATTATACTGTTCGGGTTTTAGGAAGTTAAACCGTCTTCGAAGTGTTTGATTGCCAATGAGTAAAAGGAAACGCCTCAATTCAGGTTGAAAAATAATGGCAATAACGATAACACCCACACGGACAAATTGCTCTAAAATCAAGGTCAACAAATCCATTTTTAAGGCACGAACTAGCCACCAAGACATATACAACATGACAACGCCAACAAAAATATTGAAGGCAACCGACCCCCTCAGTAATCGATAGATTTCGTAGATGAGATAGCCGACAACGACAATGTCTATGATGTCTAAAAACCGAATGTTGAGAAAGCTAAAATCCATACAAGTTGATTTTTAAACAAAGGTATCATCTTCATTTTTGTTTATCTGAAATAACAGTACTCTTTTCAGAAACGCTGTTTTCATTAAAAGCCCGCAGTAGGTTTTCTGGAAAGGCGATTGAGCAATTAACAAATTATTAAATACAAAAATAATCGTTAAGCGTAAAATAATGTTTTTCATATAGTTATGTTTTTTTGTAAATAAACTACGGCAGCGTTTTAGCCTTATCGCCGCGATTCTTGCAAGTCATCCCTATCTTGAACCATTTGAAGATAGTGTATATTGCCTGTCAATTCGGCTTCATCGAAACCATTTTTGACGGATTCTTGCATGAAAGCCCACACTTGCCAATAGTCCTGCGCTTTACACCAAGGACGTACAGCAAAATGCAGTTCATCGCAATCAAAATGTTCAAGGAAAAGTTCCATGGGTGGGTCTGATAAAATAAGTGGAGATTTTGCCGCCGATTCAAGAATGACCTTTTTAACTTTTGACACAGGATTAGGTTCATCAACAATAAAAACCATATCCACACGTCGGTTGCCATGGCCCGTGTAGTTTGTGATATTGCCCGATGTTACCAAACCATTTGGAACTGTAATAAAACGATTGTCTCTCGTTCTGATGATGGTATTAAAAACTTGAACTTCTTCAACAAATCCTTCGGCATCAGCGACTTTTATTTCGTCACCAACTTTGTATGGTTTCAATATTAACAAAAGAATGCCGCTTGCAAAATGCCCCAAACTGCCTTGCAATGCCAATCCAACGGTAAAAGCCAATGCACCGAGGAGGGCAATAATGGATGAAATCTCAAACCCAAAAATACCTGCAACGATTAAAAAGAGAATGATACGCAAACTGATATCTACCATGGAAGCGAAAAAAGGGCGTATCGTTGCGTCAATATTCCGCATCGCAAGGCTTCGATTCGTCAGAATGTTGAGTTTGTTGATGAGTCGAATACCTATCCATAAAATGATAATGGCGAGAAAGACTTTGGGTACAAAAACAATAGCCCAGTCCATTGACATTTGCAAGTAGCGTTGTATATTATCCATTTGTAGTTTGCGCAGTTATAAAATGAGGATGCAATTTTACATCAAATTCGTAGAAACGGTGTTTTTTTTACCATTTTAATAGCATCGGTTTTTGTTTATTTTTCTTATCAATTCAAGGATGAACACCCCCTCAGTATTTTTGTTAATTTTACACCCAAAATAAGCGAGATGGTGGGAAAAGATTCATCATTTACTACAATAACAATTAGATTTAATGAAATTACAAGTCATTTACGAGGATAATCACCTCATTGCTGTCAATAAACCAGCAGGTATTTTAGTACAAGGCGACGAAACTGGAGACCGCCCATTGGACGATATGGTCAAAGAATACATCAAAATTCGCTACGATAAACCCGGCGATGTCTTTTTAGGCGTTTGTCACCGCATTGACCGACCCGTTTCAGGTGCAGTCATTTTTGCAAGAACCAGCAAAGCTCTCGAACGTGTCAACAAACTGTTTGCTGACCGTGAAGTGTATAAAACGTATTGGGCTATTGTGAATGAAAGACCCGACCCTTTGAACGGCACATTGACACATTTTCTCGTCAAAGATCATGAACGCAATATAACAAAGGTGCTTGAAGGACCCAGCCGTCGTCATCCAGATGCCAAAGAAGCAGAGTTAACTTATGAACTCATAGCAAGTCTTGGTAATCAGCACCTTCTCGAAGTAAATCCAACTACGGGTAGGTCTCATCAAATTCGCGCTCAATTAGCAACTATTGGTTGCAAAATCAGAGGCGATGTCAAATATGGCGCACCGAAAGGCAATGCCGACGGCTCAATTTGCTTGCACTGTCGTTCCATGCGTTTTATTCATCCTGTAACAAAAGTTGAAATTGAAGTGGAAGCAGATATTCCTAATACGCCTATTTGGAATATGTTTGCCCAATTTATGAGTTAATAAATCTTACTAGATGGTGGATAGCGGATGATGCATAATTTATTGATATTTTACGAATACGCACAGTTAAATGAGACATTTCTTTGTTAAAGCAACACTTCTGACTTTGATGATTTCTACAACAATCAATGCACAAAATATATTAATAACTTCACTTAACAATGATTGGACATATCAATCAGCACAGGAATTGTCGCCAGACAAAAATGATTTAGGGCAAAATATAAAAAGTGATTGGTACAAAACACATTTGCCTAATACCGTGTTGAATAGCCTTTTTGAAAACGGCTTGATTGATGATCCTTTTGTACGTAACAATGAAGCTCGTTTGCAATGGTTGGAGAAAAAAGACTGGATTTTTCAAAAAAGGTTTGATGCAACTTTTGATATGTTGTCGGCTAAACATGTTGAATTGATTTTAAATGGATTGGATACTTATGCAGATGTTTATCTGAATGATGCCTTGGTTATTAGTGGAAACAATATGTTTCGGACATGGAAAGCAGATATCCGCAACTATTTGCATCCCAAAGATAATATGTTGAAAATCTACTTTACTTCACCAATTTCTAAGGAAAAAACTGCTAATAACAATTCTTACACTGATTTTCCAGCTATTCCCGATAATACAAGGGTTTATACGCGCAAAGCTGGTTTTCATTATGGTTGGGATTGGGGACCGAGATTTATAACATGTGGTTTGCAATCTGCTGAAATTCAGACATGGAATGACATCAAAATGACCGATGTTTTTTTGAAACAAGTCAAATTATCAAAGGATAAGGCGATTATTGATGCTCAAATCAGTGTTGAATCAACAACCGAAACAGATATCACCCTTGATATTAAATTTGGCGATTCAACTTTTTCTAAAAAAACGGCTGTTTCTATTGGGTTAAATGTCATAAATGTGCCCGTCAATATTCCTTCGCCTAAGTTGTGGTGGACGCATAATTTAGGTACACCTTATCTATATGATGTCAAAATCAAGGCGTATACTGAGGGGGGGCAATCCGATGAAAAATTAATGAAACACGGCTTGCGGACGCTTGAATTGGTTCAGGAAAAAGATGCCATTGGAGAAAGTTTTTATTTTAGACTTAACGGCGTGCCTGTTTTTGCTAAAGGTTCAAACATGATTCCACTCAATTTTTTTGAAGAAAGGGTCAAAAAAGAAGATATATCAAGGACAATTGATGCCGCTATTCGTGCCAATATGAATATGCTGAGGGTTTGGGGTGGTGGCATTTATCAGCCCAATGCTTTTTATGAACAATGCGATGAAAAAGGTTTATTGATTTGGCAGGACTTTATGTATGCCTGTGCAATGTATCCTGGTGACGAAATTTTTTTAGAAAATGCCCGTCTTGAAGCGGTTGAACAAGTGCAAAGGTTGCGCAATTTCAGTTGTTTGGCTTTATGGTGTGGCAACAATGAAATCAATGAAGCATGGCACAATTGGGGTTGGCAATTGCGTTTTAATCCTGACCAAAAAGCATATATTTGGAAAGCATATCAAGATCTTTTTCAAAAAATATTGCCAAAAGTAGTGCATGAAAATGCCAAT
The DNA here is from genome assembly GCA_043744455.1 of Saprospiraceae bacterium. GTDB lineage: Bacteria > Bacteroidota > Bacteroidia > Chitinophagales > Saprospiraceae > JAAFJT01. Next base: position 34,156 of record JAYTUQ010000455.1, read on the forward strand.
GAGACGGTCTATTATGAAAGCTCACCACGTTTCGGACGCTACAATAACAAGAGTTATACTGAGGGGGACAATCACGATTGGTTTGTGTGGCATGATGAAAGACCTTTCGAGCATTATGAAGAAAAAATACCGCGTTTTGCTTCAGAATACGGTTTTCAGTCCTTTCCAGAATGGCAAACAATAGAGAGTTTTACAGAACCACAAGACCTTAAATTAGAATCAGAAGTCATGCTAGTGCATCAAAAGCACCCCAAAGGCAATGCTTTGATGAAAAAATACATGAATAGAAGTTACCGCACGCCAAAGACTTTTTCGGATTTTGTTTATGTCAGTCAACTTGTTCAGGCAGATGGTATTCGTCGAGCGATAGAAGCGCAACGCCGTTCGATGCCAACTTGCATGGGCAGTTTGTATTGGCAATTAAATGATGTGTGGCAAGGGGCATCATGGTCAAGTATTGACAATTTTGGTCGTTGGAAAGCCTTACAATATTCAGCAAAAGAGGCTTACGCTAATATCATGATTTCACCCGTTTTGACTAAAGATTCCTTGAAAATTCATATAGTTAATGATGAATTGGCAGATATTGAAGGCGAGTTATTTGTTCAATGTATGGATTTTGAAGGTCGTATGATTTTCATGGATGGTCGTAATCTTATGATAAAAGCGAATACGACGGGTGTTTTTTATGATAATCTAATTAAAAATGTACTGCAAAATGAGAATTTAAAGACGAGTTTAATTTTTGTCTTCTTTCGCCCAAAAAATCGTTCGACGATTTCGCGAACGGCTTATTTTGTTCAATCAAAAGAATTAAAATTAGAGAAAAATGTAAAAATTACTAAAGAGATAACACCTGTAGAAGGTGGTTATAATATCCATTTGACTTCACCAAGGCTGTTAAAAAACGTTTTTTTGAGCCTTGATACTGAGGGGGTGTTTTCTAATAATTATTTTGACATAGTACCAAACCTCATGTATGATGTCTTTTTGAAAACAACAGTTACGCTAGAAGCAGTCAATAAAGGATTGATAATCAAGTCATTAGTGGATACTTATTAAAGGGCTATTCCATGCCCAAGTCGTCCAAAATTAGGCGGACATGTTGGGGTAAGAGTTTCACAATGTCTGCGATTAACTCAATAGATAAACCTTTGAGTCTGGCATTGCGAATGACTTCTATTTTTTCTATCTCGATACCTTTTTCGATACCTTTTTCGATACCCTTTTCGATACCTTCTTCATAAATTTCTTCGAAAATTGACATAGCTTCATCTTTTAAATTGTTATCAGATTGTATGGCTAACTCAACAACTTCATAACGACTCATTCCTGTTATTGCTGACAAATATACTGCAATTCTATTCATAAAAGAACGTATTTGTGCATCTTTTTTCATTTCATAGCCACTAAACAATAATTCCACAATGTGACTAATCAAATAGTTTTTATCCAAATAATGTTTAAAAGATAAAAGCATTTTTTGCACGTAAATAGATTGAATGCTCTTGATTTTTTCGTCAGAAAAATTTTGCATATTGACTAGAATAAAATCAAAACAAGGCAAAAAACGCAGCATTGTGGGTTCAATATTGCCAAAATAGCTATCAAAGGACTCATATTCCCATTTTTCTAAACCATGATAAAAAACGATTGGAACAATCGGTACAGGCTGTTGTCCAGCGTCTATCTGCGTTTTCCAAGCACCTCGTTGGTAATCATTGATTTGAAAATGAGGATACTGCGGCTTAAAACTTTTGTGTTCAAATAGAAAAGCAATTTTTCTACTCTTTTGGCTGTTTTTCAGGGTACATGACCACACAATATCCGAAAAATGTTCTTTAAGCCCATCATTGATGTACGAATTGGGGTCTAAAACAAGCGTATCAAGATCTAAAGTATCCAATACATCTTTTGGTGTAAATTCAATGATTGTAGGCTTAGCAACTATAAGCAAAGCCAAAGCCCCTTTAAAAAACTTATCGTGTGGATTGTTTATATCGGTTGAATCAGTCGTGTTATCAAACATAGTCGTTTATTTTAAATTTTCTAAAGCCCCCTCAGTATTTTGGGGTGAACGTTCTTGGTTTTCCATTTTTGCTGAATACGTTTTTTTATGGCACTGTATTTAAATATTTCATTCTAAAGTGGCTTATCAAATGAAGAAGGGCTGCGTTCAAAATCTTCATTAATAAAATAGGTTCTATTATTGGCTACTAAAAATTTAGCGGCTACTAATTGTTTAAATACAGTATAAATTTTACGTTTAAATGCATCAAATGCTTTAATATCATTCAATGGCTGATTCGTTTTAAGAAAAAGTAATCTACCCGCTTGTGTCGCACTAACAGAACGACTTTTGCTATATTTATTGACTTGATAAATAAGAGAAAGTGTTTGTTGGGTTATTCCTGAAAGTTCGTCAAAATACCCTCCATAAATTTCTCTTAATTCAGTATTATAATTGTCTCTTATTAAATCTCTATGCAGTAGAAAAACAGGATACAAATCTGGACTTTGTGGATGCTTAAATATTAACCCAGATTTTTCTAATCTTTGGATGGCATTAAAATGGTTATTGTCAGGCGTTAATAAAATCGTGTATCTATAAAGTTGGTTTGCCTTTTCAGATTTAAAGAAATAAGCCAATACAGCAATTTCTTCTTCTGTTAACTTTGAACCATTTAGATGTTTTTCAATAAATAAATCAAACGAAGCTATCTGCGATAAAAAGTTATCATCAACTAATTTTCCTTTTTGAATAAATAAACCTAAATCATTTTTACTATAAAAGCGATAAAAAGGTAAATCAATTTTATTATTTAATGCTTCGTTAACAAGATTACTCATACCTCTTGCTTTCCCTTCCCATTTATCAAATACTTTTAAAACATCTGCCAATTTAGGATTCCGTGGCTTTGAATCTGGAATTATCCGACGAATGGGTATATCATGTTCTGTAAATTCGATAAGTAATTGTTTTTTAAATGAGCCTGGGTTTCTAATTTCAATATGTGCATCAGGTTTGATATTGATGTTGACATATTTATCTACACTATAATCTCTATGGGCAATAGCATTATTAATTGTTTCTCTTAATAATTGTTCTGGATATTCAGGTTTACTTGTACCGCCTTTTTCTATTGTAACACCCACTTGTATATTCTTTAATATATACGCTAAACTTCTTTCCATTAAAGGAATAACATTATCAATAAGCGATTTTTTATCTTGTGCCACTTGATAAGGTATATCAACAAAGCCATCAACTTGTGCGCGCCAACCTAAAAAGTCTTTAACATTTTTACCACAAACGAGTAAACCTAATGTCGTTATATTATTTTCAATAATAAATTTTTTACGTGTTAAAAAGGGTTTGGCATTTTCTAAAGAGCTCTTGTTTGATTCTATATTTATCTCTCTATTCAGTAAATAGATATAATCATTTAACTTGTTAATATCAATATCTTCTAAAGTCGCATCTTTTTCAATTTTTAACTCTCTCGCATTTTTTATTTCTTCTTTAAATTCTTCTTGCCTTTCAATGGTATTATTATCTATGGCGTGGTCGCCTGTCATGACTCTTTTATAAGCAATCTTATCTAAAAATATGTATTTTAAATCATCGGGCAGTTTATCAATATAAATGACACATACTCTACTTGTCATAACTTCTTTAATTTCATGACTCAATATAAATTCATTGACATTAAGTAGATTATTATATTTATCTGTAAAACATTTTCCAAATTCTTTTATCGTATTTTCGAAATCTTCATTATACCCTTTTAATTCATAGTTCTTTATAGCAACGTTGTTATTATCTTTTATGCCTAATATTAAAATACCTCCATCAGTATTCATAAAAGCACAAACACTTTCTAAAACTGAATGAGAACCTTTCAGATTTGGCGGTGTAGGTTTTAATTCTACTTTCTCTGTTTCAACAGCTTGATAATACTTGTTGCGAATACAATCTTCAATTTGATTCAGTATTTTATCTATTTCTTTCATCTAAGATGATTTTATATTGACCAATTTCATTATAAATTATTTTGTAAAAATATACTTATTTGTGAAAGTTCCAGAACTGAACGCTTTTACAATTCCAATTTCAAAAACCTACCCGTATGACTCGTCGGGTGCGCCGCAACATCTTCAGGCGTTCCCGCCACAATCACTTCGCCGCCTCGGAATCCACCTTCCATACCCATATCAATCACATAATCGCCTACTTTTATCACATCCATATTGTGTTCAATGACGATAACGGTATTGCCTTTGCCCACAAGTCGTTGCAAAACGATAAGCAAATGCTGAATATCCTCAAAATGCAATCCCGTAGTCGGTTCATCCAAAATATACATCGTGTTGCCCGTATCCTTTTTCGAGAGTTCTTCCGCCAATTTCACGCGCTGTGCTTCACCACCTGACAGCGTTGTCGCTTGTTGACCGAGCGTGATATAACCCAAACCAACATCCAACAAGGTCTTCATTTTTCTGTAAATATTGGGAATTTTTTCAAAAAAATCGACCGCTTCTTCCACCGTCATATTCAAGACATCATTGATAGATTTGCCTTTGTATAACACCTCCAAAGTCTCTCGATTGTAGCGACGGCCCATACACGTTTCACATTCGACTTGAACGTCGGGCAGGAAATTCATCTCAATGACCCGTTGTCCACCACCTTCGCACGTTTCGCAACGCCCACCTTTGACATTAAAACTAAAACGCCCAGGCTTATAACCTCTGATTTTTGCCTCTGGCAGACCTGCAAATATATTTCTTATATCCGTAAAAACACCTGTATAAGTCGCTGGATTTGAACGTGGTGTGCGACCAATGGGCGATTGGTCAATTTCTATAACCTTATCCAAATGCCCTAAACCTTGTGCCTTGACATAAGGCATCGGTTTTTTAATAGAATTATAAAAATGTTGCCGCAAAATAGGATACAATGTGTCGTTAATCAGCGTTGACTTGCCGCTGCCTGAAACGCCTGTGACCATCGTCAAGGTCCCTAAAGGAATTTCGATGTTGACATTTTTCAAATTATTGCCCGTTGCCCCCCTCAGTATCAACGCCTTTCCGTTGCCTTTTCGACGTTCTTTTGGCAGTTCAATGCGTTGCACATTGTTCAAATATTCGGCTGTAAGTGTTTGATTTCTAATGAATACGGAAGGAACACCTTCACCCACCAATTCGCCGCCATGTTTACCCGCACCGGGTCCTAAATCCATGAGATAGTCCGAAGCCATCATAATATCCTTGTCATGCTCGACGACGATAACCGAATTGCCAATATCGCGCAATTGCCGCAATGCCTCAATCAACCGTTCATTGTCGCGTTGATGCAAGCCAATGGAAGGTTCATCTAATATATAGGTGATGCCTGTGAGTTGCGAACCGATTTGTGTTGCCAAACGAATACGTTGCGATTCGCCACCTGACAACGTTCCCGCAGGACGATTAAGCATCAAATAATCGAGTCCAACATTAAGCAAAAAGCCGATACGCAGGCGAATTTCCTTCAAAATATCTTTCGCAATCGTTTTTTGTTTGTCGGTCAAATGGTTGTCAATGTCGTCAAACCATGCCGCCAAATCGGTCATATCCATCAAAGACAATTGACCTATATTTTTTTCTGCTAATTTATAACTCAATGATTCTCTTTTCAATCGGTAGCCGTTGCATTCTGGACACATGCCAACGGTCATAAAATCTTCTGCCCACGAAGCGATTTTTTCAGAGCCCGTTTCCTCGTACCATTTTTTCAACATCGGCACAAGCCCCGTTGATGCCAAATCAAAATACACCAAATCCTGTTGCGGTAAAGCATTTGTCACCTTAATAGATTTATTTTCACCACCATGCAAAATGACGTTCATCGCCGCTTCAGGAATGTCTTTTACAGGCGTTGCAAACGTAAAATTATAGCGTTTGGCAATTTGCCGAAGCTGTTGAAACATCGAGTTTTCACGCACATCTCCAAAGGGTACGATGCCCGTTTCGTTGATACTTTTCGATTTATCGGGCATCACTTTATCCAAATCCACTTCTGCCACTTGCCCTAAACCCTTGCAATGCGGACACGAACCGTAAGGCGAATTGAAGGAAAAAGAATTTGGCGAAGGCTCTTCGTAAGAAATACCTGAGACTGGGTCCATCAAATGTTTGGAAAATGTCACCATATTACCCCCCTCAGTAGTAGCCGTGTTTTTTTCGACATCAATGACCATAGCAATGCCATTACCCATTTTCAGAGCCGTTCCTAAGGAAGAAACAAGGCGTTCCCGTCTGTCATCGCCAATTTGTAAACGGTCAATGACGACTTCGATATCATGTGTTTTGAATCGGTCAATTTGGAGATTGGGTTCAAGGTCAATCAAAATACCGTCCACACGAACTTTGGTATAGCCTTGTTTGCGAATGCCATCAAAAAGTTCGCGATAATGTCCTTTACGCCCACGAACAAGAGGGGCGAGTACCATTATTTTTTTATCAAAAAACAGGTCAAAAATGCGATTTTGAATTTGTTCCTCCGTGTATTTTACCATTTTCTCTCCCGTTTCGTAGGAATAGGCTTCCCCTGCTCGTGCGTACAAAAGACGCATAAAGTCATAAATTTCTGTAATAGTCCCCACTGTCGAGCGTGGATTGCGCCCCACTGTCTTTTGTTCAATCGAAATAACAGGCGATAAACCTGTAATTTGCTCCACATCAGGACGTTCCATTGTGCCAATAAACTGACGCGCATAACTCGAAAACGTTTCCATGTACCGGCGTTGTCCTTCCGCATAAATCGTATCGAATGCCAAAGACGACTTACCTGACCCTGAAATACCCGTAATGACGACAAGTTGATGCCGTGGAATGCGTACGCTGACATTTTTGAGATTGTGTACTTTCGCACCAATGACTTCGATGTATTCTTGACCGTATATTGGATTATTGGATTCAGCCAAATCTGAAAGATGGGTCGGAGTCGAAGTTTCCTTTATCGCTTTGGCTTGCGCAATATTGTTCTTTTTTGACATAAAATTGGACAATTTTTAGAAACCGCAAATTTAGTAAAAAACGAATTGTTTGAAAAGGTTTGTTTGAAAATAAAATACTGAGGGGAGCAAAACGCCCCCCTCAGTATAATCTATTATTTCATCATTCGTGAATAGAAGAAATACTAAATCGACATTTTAATTTTTTTGCCCAAATAGTAAATTGCCACTTGACATAATGGGCGGTACGCATTATTATGCCGACTTTCCCAACCTTTCAACTCTGTTGTTAAAAATGATTTAGACAGCGTTTTACCACTTGATGCTTTACTGATTTTCTTTTTCACCACATCTAAAACGACCTTACGTTCGCGTACTAAATCTTGATTATTCAAATTCAAGACTTTAATATCGGCATTCAACTCATTGTCATCTGTAAAAATATTCCCTAAACCATCAAATTTGATTTTTTCCATCATGGTACGATTAGTTGGACACAATGTGATTACACGATTGCGTTTCGCTTCGTCGCAATGATATTGTTTTTTATACCCTTTTTCACCCCCTGTACACGAAGCTAAAATATTGTCGTAATCGAGGGTCAAATTTGGCTTACCGTCTATTGTACCATCATAAAGGTTTTGAGGTTTGAAATGCTCCAACACCATTTTTACAGCAATCGCATTCTGAATACGTCGCATACAATAACAACAGATGAAGCCTTGTTCGTTGAGTAAGGCTTCTCGAAGGTCATCTTTTTCGCGGTAATTGTCGTAAGTCGCATTGGGTTGTTGCCGATGTTTGACCAATGAAGCAGGTTGGGTTGATAAGTTTTTCGCAATAAATTTCATACGTTTTGAAATGGACACCCCTCAGTAAAAGAGACTTTGTTTTAGACATTTAATTCCAATTCTAACTTAGCCCGCATGACATCTATGTCATTCTCACCTAAAATGGTTGTTAATTCTTTGATAATCTCGGTTGCTTTATCAAATTCTTCATTTTCTAATAACCTAAAACATTCATTCAGTTGATTTTGAATGTCTTTTGGACGTGCTTCAACACCAAAAACATCGTACAAGATTGAAGCCACATCGCGTCCATACGTATAGGGATTTTCCGCAACTAATTTTCCATCATCTAAAATGAAAATATTTTCGCGTTTGACTTTACTCAAAACTTGTGGTGAGTGGGTTGTCACAATAAACTGGATATTCGGGAATGTCGCAGTTAAGGCAGGCAAAACCTCTTGCTGCCATTGAGGATGTAAATGAAGGTCAATTTCGTCTATAAGAACGACACCTGTACCGTTAAGCGGATTCGCACTGGTTGGATTTGCTAAAATAAGACGTTTGGCGATATCAAAAATTAAAAGCAAAACGGATTTTTCGCCTGATGATAGCTGTTCTATAAGTAATTCTTTATCATTTTTTGAAATAACTAATGAGAAAAGTAATTGTGAAAAATTATTAACTGGCTCTCGTTTAATACGTAAATTTTTAAAATTAGCAACAGATATTTTGCTTAAAAAAAGCTCAATTGATGAACGGATAGCTTTTAGTTTCGGGTTTATATAGTTTATATCTTGTTCAACCTTAATCGAATTTTCATAATTGAGTTCTTCATTAAACCAATTTGTAAAGTTTTGGAAATCATAGATTCTCTCCTGAATAAAATCATCGTAAGCGGCAAACTGAACAAACTTTTGCTTGTCTTTTATTGAAAGGTCTCTCATAGGTTTACTACGAGAAAACATTACAATAGGAATATGGTCTAAATGATTTGACTCTAATTTTTTTAGTAAATTTTCAACATATAAATCAGAAGATAATTTATTGTTGAATTTTTTATCTTTTATAAGTGTATAATTCCAATGATAATTTTTGCCTTCACTTTCTATATTTATTTCAGTAAAAAAGTTGTTTTTAGATGTTTGAATGTCGTTGTACCCAATAAAACTACTATAGGTTGTTTCATTTATTTGGGCTTTAAATAAATGAAATAAATTCCCAATCGCGTCCAAAACTGACGACTTACCCGCCCCATTCACGCCAATAAAAACAGCTACATTATCCATCGGAAATTTGATGGTCAAATCCTCGAATCCTCGAAAGTTTTGGAGATGTAATTCTTTGATTTTCATATTCAGATTTTGAATTTTTCGTTAAACTGCTTTGCAAAGTTAATTGGATTTCCAATTTTAATCAAAAAAAAGAGGGGAGCAAAACGCCCCCCTCAGTATAATCCGGTATTTTCTTCTTTTGTCATCCTTTAAGGACTAATCAAAACGGACATCTAACGCCAAACCGCGTAATTCGTGAATCAATACATTGAATGATTCTGGAATATTCGGCTCAGGTAAGTTGTCGCCTTTGACAATCGCTTCGTAGGCTTTTGCACGACCTTGAATGTCATCGGATTTGATGGTCAATAACTCTTGCAAGATATTAGCTGCACCGAAGGCTTCCAAAGCCCAAACCTCCATCTCACCAAAACGCTGACCACCGAATTGGGCTTTACCGCCCAATGGCTGTTGCGTAATGAGCGAGTAAGGTCCGATAGAGCGTGCGTGGAGCTTGTCGTCAACCATGTGAGACAATTTAAGCATGTAGATGATACCGACAGTTGCTTTTTGGTGGAAACGTTCGCCCGTTTCACCATCATACAAGTGCGTTGAGCCTAATTCAGGTAAACCTGCTTTTTTGACCCATTCATCAATCTCATGCTTTTTGGCACCGTCAAAGATGGGTGTTGCGAATTTTACGCCCATTTTCTCACCTGCCCAACCAAGAACCGTTTCAAAAATCTGACCCAAGTTCATACGTGAAGGTACACCCAACGGATTCAAAACGATGTCAACACAAGTACCATCTTCAAGGAAAGGCATATCTTCAACACGTACAATACGTGAAACGATACCCTTGTTACCATGGCGACCAGCTAACTTGTCACCTACTTTAAGTTTACGTTTTTTAGCCAAGTAAACTTTAGCTAATTTCAATACACCCGCAGGTAATTCGTCACCAATTGAGATATTGAATTTTTCACGTTTGTAACGCCCCACTTCTTCGTTGACTTTGATGCTGTAATTGTGTAACAGTCTCGAAATCAATGTGTTGATGTGCGTGTCATCCGTCCAATTCAAGTAGTCAATAGCTGAGTAGTCGATTTCTTTCAAAATCGTTGGTGAATATTTAGTGCCTTTTGCAATTTTCATTTCACCATATATAGACTTGACACCTTGCGCTGTTTTGTCTTTAACAAGTTGTTGCAATTTATCAATCAAAATTGTTTTCAACTCATTTAAAGCAATCGCATGTTGGCTATCGAGTTTATTGATATCGTCCTCTTCTTTCGCTTTTTGAACTTTATCTTTTTTCGCACGTGCAAACAACTGTTTATCAATGATAATCCCCTCAGTACCTGGAGGTGCTTTCATGGATGCATCTTTGACATCGCCTGCTTTGTCACCGAAGATGGCGCGAAGGAGTTTTTCTTCTGGTGTCGGGTCAGATTCCCCTTTTGGTGTAATCTTACCGATGAGAATATCACCTTCTTTCACCCATGCCCCGACGCGGATGATACCATTGTCGTCAAGGTCTTTAGTCGCATCTTCTGAAACATTCGGAATATCGTTTGTCAATTCCTCTTCGCCCAATTTTGTATCACGCACGTCCATTTCGAAATGCTCGATGTGGAGTGAAGTGAAAATATCTTCTTGAACAACGCGCTCCGAAATCACGATAGCATCCTCAAAGTTGTAACCTTTCCAAGGCATAAATGCCACTTTTAGGTTTTGTCCAAGTGCCAATTCGCCTTTTTCAGTTGCATAACCGTCACATAAGATTTGACCTTTCACAACGCGGTCGCCTTTGCGGACAACTGGTTTTAGATTAATACAAGTCTCTTGGTTGGTACGCAAAAACTTAGTCAAATTGTATGTTTTGCGGCTATCTTCAAACGAAACGAGCTGATCTTCTTCTGTACGGTCATAACGAATGACGATTTGCAT
>JAYTUQ010000456.1:0-14531 GCA_043744455.1 Saprospiraceae bacterium
AGCGGATAGGGAAATCGAGAAGTCAAAACGAGAATTTTCACGCCGCAAAATTAGTCATTAGTCCTTAGTCGTAGGTCATTCGGTATCAGTTATTTTAAAATTGGGATTGAACTAAATAACTTCGACCACTGATGCGGCAACTTTTTTCAAAACCCCCACAACCCAAGCCCATAATGCCGTTAGGAAAAAAAATAACAAGACAACATCAAAAAATAAGACCAAAGCGGACGACCATAACACCACAAGGGAAAAATAGACGAACACAACGAGAAAATATATTGCAAAAACAAAAGCCCAAAACGACACAACGACAAATTATAAGCGCAAAGCGACGGTATATATGGACAGAACTAAAAAATATAGGACAAGAGCGGAAGTAAATATGGCAACAACTAAAAAATATAGGGTAAACTATTTGTAGTATATTGAGGGAACGGAAAAATATATCGCAAACTTTTTGTTGTATATCCACTCAAGGATAAAATATATTCACATAAGGGGAAAAAATAGGAGCTGATATTTTGAGAATAACACACGTTTTTCGCCCTTTTTTAATGGAAATGGTTTGGATTATTTTGAAACCCTACATAAAATTGATAAACAGTGAGTAATTGTTCTTTTTAATTTATGTAGGGTTTCCAATCAAAAGTAATAGCATTATGCAAATTCTATTAATTCATATTGACCTTGCACTTCCTTTTCTTTTGAAGGTCTAATATGCACATGTATCATTCGACCCCAATATTCCTTGACTAATTTGTTTAAAATATCTGACAAGGCTGAAATGGCATAAGTCCTTTTCGGTTGATTGTCTATGGCTGCCACACTCACCAAAAACGAATGTGTTTCCAAGTCCGCTTGACTCAACTGACCTTTAATCCAAAAGGCTTGTTCTGCTTTTCTTTTTTTGCGTTCTTCTTCCCATTCTTTGGGCAAGCCATATTTGGCAATCGCCTCCTGTGCTTCCGCCAATTTTTTGGGAAACAAAACTTGTCCTTTATATTTGTCTAATTCAGGGTCGTGGACAACATCAATGTCATACAACTCTTTTACTTCGATTATTTCTTTCATTTTAATAGATTTTTTCTTTTTATGAAAAAGGCGGAATAACTTTTATTCTTCTCGTAGCTTTTCCAATGTTTATCATCTGACAAACCAAAAACATCGAAAGTTTCACTTAATTCTTCAAAATTTTTGGAAATACCAATGCGATATAATCTTGTTCTTACCGGTGTGCTGCCTTTTGCATAAATTACGGCATCAGGATATTGATTTGAAAAAAGAAAGACTGTTGAAGCAACAGTTGCGAGTACTTTATCGCTATCACCGTTGTTTGTTACTGCTAAATTATCATAATCGTCCGTTTCTTCGTTCACGTCGCCAAATGCCAAATTATAAATATTTTCTTCTCCTGTAAATTGGAAAGCAACACGTTTTCTAATGCGCCCTTTTATGCCTTCGCTTGTGAATTCAAAAATCATTGAATCATCACCCGCTTTTAATCTGTAACGTTCCTGTCTCATAGTTTGTTTTTCGATTTAAGTTTTAGCAAATTTAAAACATTATTTCTGCAACTCAAACTTCTGAAAACATATTTTTTACTCGAATAAAAGGGTTTGTTGATGCTTTTTCATCGGAATTACTGAGGGGTCACAAATACAAAAGCCTTTTACCGCGCTGTCGTTTCTTTGGGGGAAACGGCTTGTGTTTATGTTGCTTTTTAGAATTATCCTTAATCTTAAAGCGGAGGCATGGACTTAAGGGTTTCTAAATCTATTTTAAAGTCTTCGACTGTCAAATTGATGGCAACGTTTCGTTTGCCAAGTTCTTTTTGAAAGCCCAAACGGATGAATTGACACCAACGTGCGGCGCGAGCAAGTGAGATAATCTGCCGTTGATAGAGCAGAACGGCAGCATCAATGCGAAAATCTTTTTCAGAATAGTCTTTTATAATCCTAAAATTATAAGTATTTTACAATCAAATTCTTATAACGCTATCGCAGCTTAATATTTTTCACGAACCATTGAGTTAATGTTTAACTCTTAATTCGCATAATTTATGAAAATATAAATGTAATGATAACAACAAAATGATTCATGAGAACCTTGCTATTTTTTTCCTGATTTTGGACGGTATTTTTTGTTTTTTTCTGTTGACGAATTTACTGCAATACTTGTTGCACCGCGATAAGGCATATCTATATTACTCGGCTTATTTGGTCAGTATGATTTTCTATTTAACCTTGCGTCTGAGCTGTATCAGCGATTTTGTGGGTTGGTTTAAATGGTTCTGTAGTTATGAAAGTTTCTTTTTTGAGATTGCCAATATTTTGCCTATTACTTTCTATTTTTTGTTTGGTCGTTTTTTTCTGAACTTATCAAAGTCCGATGCAGTACTTGACCGACTCGTTCAGTACATTCTCTATACAAGTTACACCTATTTGTTGGTGGATATGTTGCTTCATGTTTTTTTTGAAAATATGTGGGTAAACCAACTGTATATGATTTTTTCATGGATTTTGGTGACGGCTTCCATTTATTGTGTCTCAAGAGCTTTTCATCTCAAAAGTCGGATTGCGATTTTTATTGTTATTGGCACTTCGTTCTATTTAGCAGGCGCTATTGTCTCCCTTAGTCTTGACAGTTTTGGGTTGGCGGACAGCAACCAATTGCACTTGATTCCAATTTTTTATGAATACATAGGTAATTTGTTAGAATGTATTTGTTTTTCGATTGGATTGAGTTATCGTCTTTTAGCGATTCAAATTGAGACCAATAAACAATTGTACGAGAATCAAAAATTGAACGAAAAATTGCTCCATATCCGCAACGAAATTGCCGCAGAAATGCATGACGACCTTGGCTCTGGGCTTTCGACGATTCGTTTAATGTCCGAAATGGCAAAGATAGGCATCGAGCAACCCGAAAAAAAACGTCAAATCGAACGCATCACACAACAAGCGAACGATTTGATTGAAAGCATGGCAACCATTATTTGGGCAATGAATACCCGTAATGATACTTTAGAAGGATTGGTTCATTATTTACACAATTATGCAATAGAATTCTTAGAAACAATAGGTATGACATGCCAGTTTTTGATACCCGATCTCCCATCTACTGAATTAAAACAAATAATTGTTGGTGAAAAACGGCGACAATTGTTTTTGACCGTAAAAGAAGCTCTTAACAATATCGCTAAACACGCTGGTGCAACGAGAGTAACTATAATGATTACTTTGGTCAAAGATATTTTAGAAATACACATCACAGATAATGGTAAAGGTTTAGGTAACGATAGGGCAGCATTAGAAATAAATCCTAAACCGAGTATCAAAAATGGTAATGGTGGCAACGGGTTGAAAAATATGCGCATGCGTATTGAAGCAATAGATGGTCAAATGGATATTTTTTCTAAAAAAGATAGAGGAACAAGCATAATTTTAAGGATTCCGACTAACAAAAGTTAGTGGTACAAATATATTAGATGTTTTACCTTTGAAGAAAAATGGAAACTATGATAAAAGTTGCTATTGTCGAAGATACTGATGAGTTCAGACATTTGTGGTGTGAAATACTGAATGATACTGAGGGGTATAGCTGTGTTGGTTCATTTGACAATGTTCAAGACGCTGTAATTCACTTGCCTGCTTTGAATGCTGATGTCATTTTGATGGATATTAATTTACCTCCCAATGGTAATGGTATTGATTGCGTGCGACAATTGCGAAGCCTTTGCCCAAAAACTCAATTTCTGATGTTTACTGTTTTTCAGGACGATGAGAATATCTTTGAAGCCATGAAGGCTGGTGCAACAGGCTATATTTTAAAGAAAATGAATCCTGCAAAAGTTTTTGAAGCCATCGCCGAATTACATACAGGAGGTGCTCCTATGTCTCCTGCGATTGCAAAGCGAATAATGCAATCCTTTCACGAAAAAGGGCTTTCACAACAGGCTTGGTCGTTAGAACCGCATGAAAAGAAAATACTCACTCTCCTTGCTAAAGGTCTGCAATACAAAGAAATCAAAACGATGGTGCAAATGTCGCTACCGATGGTCAAATTGACAATTCACAGTATCTATCAAAAACTCGAAGTGTCGAACAGAACAGAAGCCGTGAACAAATTTTTAGGTAATATAATTTAACAAACAATATTCCCCCCTCAGTATTGGGTATATTATAACACACTAAATATTCAGAATTTTACAAAAAATAGAACCAAATGAATCTTTAACCAACAAACTTATGATATTGAAAAACATAAATCTACTCACAGTTAATCTTTCATTAACATGAAAAGAATCTTTTACTTATTTGTTGCCTTTTTCGCTGTCCATTGTGTTGTGAATGGTCAAACATCTTGTCCTAACCTTGTGACAAATTACCACTTTGAACGAAAAACCAAATGAAAACATCTGCTTTTGTGCTTTTTACAGACCAACCGACTGTGTTTTACCAAAGAAAATATTCTTACTAACATTTTAAATACCTTAACAAATGAAAGTTTTTACTTGCATTTCTGTGCCGAAAGCCTTGTTTGGGGCTTTGTTTACTGTACTATTTATATTTTCTCTGAATGAGGGTATATCGCAAACCAGTTGCCCGAACCTTGTAACAAATGGTGATTTTGAAGCAGCAACGAGTACAGGCTTTACTTCGGGCTTGCCCGTCAATTGCGGATGCGTACTCAATACGCAATGTGTTACGACCAACTTCAATGTAAAATGTCCCTCGGTTTATCCAAATTATCCCGACCATACGACGGGTACTGGAAAATTTCTGCTCGCTCTATGCGTAAGTGCTGTTGATGTTTGGACGACCAATGTAGCTGTTACGCCAGGAACGCCTTATACCTTTTCTTTTTGGGCAACTCGGGGACCTTTTTATCCAATCAATATTGCCATGATGGTCAATGGTGTCAATGTGAATCAGATTCTTCTTAGCCAAACGACCCCTCAATGGACACAATATACATTTAGTGGGGTTTGCCCTGCAGGCGTAACGAGTTTACCGATTGCGATTCGACTAATCACTTCTGGTGAGTCTTTTAGTTTAGGTATTGATGATGTCAGTTTCACATCGTGCCCATCAGCAAATATTTCTTGTACGTGTCCACGCGGTATGGTTGCAGGACCGAATTTGATTGATAATGGCGATTTTTCGGGTGGAAATAATGGATTTATAAGTGACAACACCTACATCACGCCAAACAGTCCTATGGCACCAGGTCGATATTCAGTTGCCAATAGTACACAACTGTCTGGTTCTAGTTCACTTTGGGCGTGCATTGGTAACACCACGATGACTACGCTTGACCCATTTTTAGTGTGTGATGGCTCCACGACAGCAGGGCGTGCCGCGTGGCGCAGTCAAACACTCTCTACTGTTGCTGGCGAGAATTACGTGATTTGTTTTGATGCCAATAACCTTATAGCACCCCCACGAGATTTTGCTGACCCTATTCTGGAAATTTGGGTAAAACATGGAACAGCCGCGCCCACACTTTTAGTAGGTGGACTAACGCTGCCCGAAGTGACAGATGCTTGGGTGCATATTGAACGCTATCTTTTAGCCCTCAGTAATTCGGTTATAGTGGAGATTAGAACGGCATCAACAGCCATTGAAGGCAATGATTTTGCATTAGATAATATTAGGCTTAATACATGTGCCGCAGCTTGTACAACACCTGATTTGTCGGCAACGAACCCCACGCCATTATGTGCCCCTGCTACTTTCAATCTGACGAGCCTCAATGTAACCGATGCGGCAAATGTTACTAATCCATTGACCTATTATGCCACAGCAGCAGCGGCTACGGCAGGAACACCCGCTTTGTCTTCAACGATTGTATCCACAAGTGGGCAATATTGGATACGCAAGAACGGCACAACTTCGGCGTGTTTTGATACGGTTTCAATTTTTGTTGCTATTAATCCCAAGCCTGTTTATCAAGATTTGACATTGTCCATCTGCGCAGGACAATCTGTTAATTTGACGGCATTATTGACCAATTATTCAGGCATTTTACTAGCTCAATGGTCTTCAGGCGGCATAGTTGTTAGAGATCCAAACAATGTAACCCCCTCAGTATCAACCACTTTTACACTCATAGGGCAAAACACGTTTGGTTGTAAAGATACTGCACTATTGGTGGTGACGGTGAATCCAAAGCCGAATATAGCAGACAGTTCCCGAACTGTTTGTCCTGGTGTGCCTGTCAATTTAACCAATTTGGTTGTTAATTATGGGGCTATTCAAAACCCACAGTGGTTTTTGGGCAGTATATCGGGGTCGCTTGTAACTAACCCCACGAATGTAACCCCCTCAGTAAATTCGACTTATTTTCTTATTGGCGGTAATACTTCTGGCTGTAAGGACACGGCAGAAATAGAAGTCATTATTTACTGCGACAGTATATTTAAAGGGAGCGTCTTGCCGTGCGGCATTACGCCAAGATATTTGAGCAGTTTAAGTCGTCAAGGTAATACACGAGGAGCAAGAACTCCAGTTCCAAGTTTTCCTACTACGGCTATTGAGCATTGTGGTAAATTTGATATTTACTACGAAGATAGAATTCCAGGTACAACGCCTGTACCCGAAGGCTTTGATAACGCCACTTATGGTTTGGATAGAAGAACGACATTGTGCGCTGTTTTGACTTATGTTCAGAGTGTTTTTGATTTTAGCAATGTTCATGCTAATGCGCCGCCTATCCGTTTGCACGTCGTACAATCTCATGTGCCTACTTACAATCCTGCTCCTGCGGGTGCTTCATTCTTGGCGATGGCGGGACCACACTTCGATAACACGAACCCCAATCCTCAAATTATTAAAGGCTTTGTCTATGATTATACACAATCGGGCGTTGACCCTGCTGTTGGGCAATACCATGCTGAATTGATTGTCAATTTTGACCAAACTTTTTATGGTAGCACTGCTTATCCTATCAATTGGCACAACTCAACTGGGCAGTTTGGGGCAAATTGTCAATACGATTTGTATTCTGTTTTACTACATGAAATTGGACATACGTTGGGTTGGATAAGTTATACGAATCATGATATTAACCATCTGCCAAAATCTATATTAGCACCCAACTACAATCACTTTTCGGGTATTGATTCTTTACTTTACAAGGGAACGGTTTCTTCGACCACGGGACCAACAACACCTTTATTGGTTGGGGGGTTCGGTAATAAGTCCATCAATCCAACCCTTCTTAGCTCTAATAATGCGTTGATTAGCAAAGATTTTTGGATAACACCTAACGCCGCGCCTGATAATCATCCTGTGTATTCAGGATATTATGTTTATCCGAATAGTTTTGCAGAGGGTTCAATATTGTCCCATTTAGATGACCAAATGTTGACATATACCGTCCGTTCAAGAGTTTCTCCGGGCGATATTGAGGACTATGTGATGGGACCTTTTGCCGCTTCGGGTATGTATAGAAGAGTTTTGCGGGATATTGAAATTAATACACTCGGTCGTTTAGGCTACACCATAAATCCTGCTATTAGTACCACCCCTAAGTATCTTAACCATCCACCGTATTCAAAACGTATGGCAGGCTACACTAATTTCAATAGTAAAGTATTTTCAGAAACAGTGCTTGCAGATTATACACTTTTAAACAGTGGTGCGACCCCCTCAGTAGTGATTAACTTATCAACGATTCAAGCATCCGCTTTAGACCTTGTAGATGCAGATGGTGATGCCATTTCAGTTGAGCCGAATTCACTGTTGAACATCAGAGGTTGTGGTAGTGGTGGCAATAACCATCTTGGATTGACACTTTCTTCCAATAATAGAATCATTACTTACACGCCGAGACCCAATTTCTTTGGCCGAGCGCAATTTGGTTTTCGATTATTCGATGGAAAAGAAGCGGGTTCTTATATCATTTACACAATTGATGTGCAAAAAGGCACAAACAATACGAATACGGTCAGTCTTAACTTAATTTTAAATGGTAATTTTGAAGAAGGTTCAGAGCTTAGGCGGCTTGGTGCGGACGAAATTCTTGACAATGCGCAACAAAGGCAGTATCATAATAGAGAGGGGAAGTTAGGTGGCGGAATTAATTTTAGCGATAGTCACCCCTATAGCTGGGCATCAAACAATTGGACTCCTTATGGTGCGGGCATTCATGTTACTGATACTTGGATTCAATGTAATGGTACGTTAGATAAATCTGGAACGGGTTCTTTTACTTCATCTGGTGGTGTATTTTTTACATCGCCCCCAACCATTCCTTTAGTGGGTCAACGGTATAAGACGTTAGGGGCTAATTCTATTAATTATTTTCCTTTAGTTCCTGATGTAAAAAAATGCAGCAGGTACACCTTAGAATTTGATTATTTCGCCAACCCACCTGATTTTCCAAATGGCACAAATATTCCACTTACAGTTGGTTTTACCAATAATCCCACTTATCCTGCTTTACCTAATCTAAATTTTAGCTATAATTATAATTTTCCTGTAATAAATGGTAGTTGGCAACACATCAGTATACCCTTTACTTATTGTGGTACATTACCATCTGACTACTTAAATTTATCTGGACCGATTGATTCTAGGTATCTTTATTTTAACATAGATAATCTTGATTTGAGAGAAGACCTAAGCCCTTATCCTTTAACGGTAGGCATTATAGGTTCAAGCCCATCACTCTGCCCAGGTCAGAGCATGACCTTGACAGGAACTGCGACCAATACGCTGTGTAATACGACTTATAGTTGGTCAAATAACGGTGGAACAAATCCCATTACATCTGTTTCACCAGTCACCACCACCACTTATAATTTGACGGTCAACGATGGTTGTCGGACGGTAACCCAGCCTTTTACAGTAGTCGTTGACCCCGCTTCATGCACAGATACTTGTAAGGCTGCTTTCACTTATGTCTTTACTCATTCATGTGGGAATGTTGTATTTACCAATCAATCAACTGGGGTTGCGCCTTTGTCGTATTTATGGGATTTTGGTGATGGCATGACCTCGACTGCTCAAAATCCAAGCCACCAGTTCAACAGTTGTAGTAGTTTCAATGTTTGTTTGACGATAACGGCAGCTAATGGTTGTACCAAGAGAATTTGTCAACTCGTACAAGTGACCAACAATGTACCGCCGATTATAACTTGCCCTGCAAATACGACAGTACAATGTGGTGTTACGACCCCCTCAGTAACAGGGACAGCAACAGCCACAGATGACTGCTTGACCGCACCTACGATAGCTTACACCGATGTGGTAACAGGAACACTGCCTTGTAATGCGTCAATTCAACGCACTTGGACAGCAACAGATGCTTGTAGCAATACAGCCACTTGTATTCAGACAATTTTGGTACGTGATAATATTGCACCAACAATAACTTGTCCTCAAAACTTGACGGTTAACACAATTACTGGTCAATGTTATTATACTTTTCCAACGTTGCCCGCTGTTAATGCAATGGATAATTGTGACCCGACCCCCTCAGTAACTTATTCGTATATCAACTCTTTGGGTATTACTTTACCATTTACAACTGCTACACAGTTTCCAAAAGGTATTAACTTTTTGACAATTACAGCAAAAGATGCTTGCAATAATGTGAGCCAAGCCTGTAATTTCACGTTAACGGTTGTGGACAATGAGAAACCTAAGATTATATGTCCCCTCAGTATTTCGGTAGTCGGCAGCATCACACCGCCTTCAACGCTGTGCAAAGCGATAGTCAATGGGCTTGCGCCAACAGTTACGGATAATTGCCCGATGACGACAACCACTTATTCCATAAGCCCTTCAGGCAATGCCACGCCTTCTTCGGGTAGTAATGATGCGAGTGGCACTAACTTTACAGGCACTTCGACAGTGACTTACAATGTTAAAGATATGGCAGGGAATACAGCGAGTTGTGCCTTCAATGTGGTTGTTACGTGCGAACCTTGCACGGCAAATGCGGGACCCGATGTTGCAATATGTCCGGGTGTATGTACAACCTTAACAGCGGTTGGTGGACCAAATTATGCTTGGAATACAGGTTCGACGACTGCGTCCATTACAGTTTGCCCTTTGGTTACAACAACTTATACCGTGACGGTGACTAAGAATGGTTGTACGGCGACAGACCAAGTACTGGTAGTGGTAAATCCAAAACCTGTTATTTCAGATGGCTCAACAACCGTTTGCGCGGGTACATCAGTCAATCTAAACAGTTTGGTTTCGGTGATTAATGGACCCATTGTTTCTCCTATTTGGCATATCGGCTCAATCACAGGTACTGTCGTAACGCCGCCTGTGACCCCCTCAGTAACGACGACCTATTTTGTTGAAGGGGCGAATAGTTTTGGCTGCCGCGACACGGCGCGAGTGTTGGTAACGATTATTTCATGTGTTGACCCATGCCATGCTTCTTTTAATTTTGCCACTTCGGGTAGTTGTAGTAATATACAATTTACCAACCAATCAGACGGAACTTTGCCTTTGATTTATTCGTGGAATTTTGGCGATTCAGGAAGTGGTGTGAATAATACCTCATCGCTTCAAAATCCAAGTCACCAATTTACAGGATGCGGTACTTACAATGTCTGCTTGTATTTGCTTGCTGCCGATGGTTGTCGAGATACCGTTTGTCGGCAAATAACAATAGACAATGTTCTGCCCGTGTTAACGTGTCCCGCCAATATAACCGTCACTTGTACACGCGATACGACCCCCTCAGTAACAGGTACAGCAACGGCGACCGATAATTGTTCGACTGTTACATTAAGCCATTCTGATGTCGTGACAGGAACAATGCCTTGCAATGCATCTATTCGGAGGACTTGGACTGCCCGAGATGCTTGTGGCAATATAGCAACCTGTATTCAGACAATTTTGGTACGAGATAATATTGCACCAACACTAACTTGTCCTCAAAACTTTACGGTTAATACAAATGCTGGTCAATGTTATTATACTTTTCCAACGTTGCCCGCTGTTAATGCAATGGATAATTGCGACCTAACCCCCTCAGTAAATTATTGGTACATCAATACTACAACTGGTGTTGCTTTCCCATTTACAACTGCCACACAGTTTCCAAAAGGTATTAACATTTTAGTAATTACAGCAAAAGATGCCTGTAATAATGTGAGCCAAGAATGTGCTTTCACTTTGACAGTTGTTGACAACCAAAAACCGACAATAACTTGCCCCCTCAGTATTTCTGTAGTCGGCAGCATTACACCGCCTTCAACGCTTTGCAAGGCAATTGTGAATGGACTTACGCCAACAGTAACGGATAATTGCCCGATGACAACAACCACTTATTCCATTAGTCCTGCGAGTAATGCCACACCTTCTTCGGGCAATAATGATGCGAGTGGTACTAATTTTATGGGTACTTCAACAGTAACTTATACCGCAACAGATATGGCAGGGAATACAGCGAGTTGTAGTTTTAATGTTAATGTCTCATGTGATACCTGCCAATGTGGTAGTTTTTCTAATTTAAATTTCCGTCCAATATTTGACTGGTCAAAAACCACTTTCAAGTGTGGAGACACCATAACAAACCCCTGTATAGGAGCTTTTAATCCAACAATTGAGGGAACTTTCACTTGTTCGGGGACAAATTGCTCTACTTCTTCACCTATTTCATGGCAATTGTACAGATTGTCTGATAATACTTTGGTTGCTACCGGCAATACCACACGACCAAACTTTATTTTTTCTCTATCACCAATATATTTCAATACAATAGGCATGTATGAATTAACAATGACAGGACAATGCGGCATAACGAGCTGCCCACCGTGCAAACTCAAAATCTATGTAGGACCTTGTCCACCTTTAAATACATGCAGCTTGGTTCGAGACTGTAATTCAGGAAATTTAGCTTGGCAAACACTCTCTTCTACTGCTTTTGTTAAAGATATGGTTGTTTATAACAACAAACTAATAGCGACAGGTAATTTTACAATTGGTTCAGCAACCAATATTGCTCAATGGGATGGAAGCAATTGGTCAAATCTCGGTACGGGGGCAGTTGGGGGAACTTGTCTGGCAGTACATAACAATAAACTGTATGTTGGCGGTGGCAGTCTTAGTTATTGGGATGGTATAAACTGGACATCAGTCTCGTTGCCATCTGGAAGTATCATTTATAGTATGCTATCTACCCCCGCTGGGCTTGTCGTTGCAGGTAAATTTACAATTCCAACAACTACCCCTGCTGCGAATAACATAGCATTATGGAATGGCTCAACTTGGTCGAATCCTTACGGGGCAGGTTTGACAGGAACATCAGTTCAAGTGAATGGTTTGGGCTTGTATAATGGAAATGTGGTCGCAGGTGGTGTATTTTCTACTTCTGGTAGTAATACAAGTTTGAATAATATTGCTTATTGGGACGGAACGCTTTGGCAGCCTTTTTCTAACGGTATCATTTTAGACCCATCCAATAATGGGCAAGGTGTTACAGCTATCTTTCAACTAAACAATGACCTCATTGTGGGCGGTCGTTTTCAAAATGCTGCTAATAGTAGTGGAGTTGTAAATAATACCAAAGCCATTGCTAAATGGAATAATGGTTGGAGTAGTATGAACAATGGTGTCATTACAACCTATGAAGGTATTTATGATCTTGAATTTTTTAATGGTATACTCTATGCCGGCGGATATTTCACTGGCATCGGTTCGAATTTAGCAACTAATGGAGTCGCATATTGGAATGGAACGGATTGGATAAGTACCAATCATGGTAATCGCTTAGTTCTTGCATTAGAAAAATATGCTCCAAATGGAAACTCTTGTGAACTTTATTCAGGAGGTGAAGTTTTTCTCAATCGTTTGGCTTGTACAACTCCTACGGATGAAACAACTTATAAGAATTTCCACATCATTCCAAACCCCAATAACGGAACATTCATTGTTGAATTACCAGAAGCAGCAAAATCAGGACTGAAATTCCGAATTACCGATGTAACGGGTCGGGTGATTCAAGAATATCAAACTGAAATGGGTAATAGCCAACAGACTGTGAAAGCGAATAATTTGGCAAGCGGACTTTACTTCTTACAAGTCGTTTCCGAAGGAAAAATCCTTGCTGCCGAGAAGTTTGTGAAGCAATAACTTAAATATGGAAGGGGTGTATTTCGTATTTTTATGCGAAGTACACCCCTCAGTATTTATTGATAATCAACAATTTATTTGCTGTTCAATCTTAAATATCTATTTTTTCAAACTATAAAAAATCAAACACAATGAATAAGTTTTTATACGTTAAAATTCTTTTTTGTTTATGCCTACAATCTATGACTGCGCCTTGCCTTCAAGCCCAATGGGTACAATTAGGCAATGATGTCATGGGCGAAGCAGCAAACGATAATTCAGGCCAAGCTGCCACTATTTCAGCCGATGGTACGACTATAGCAGTAGGCGCACCAAGAAACAATGGTTATGACAATGGTATTGGGCATGTGAGGGTTCATCGTTTGATTGGTAATACTTGGACTCAAATAGGTGCAGATATTGACGGCGAAGCCATAGGTGATTACTCTGGTTGGGCAGTATCTCTTTCATCCGATGGGAATATTGTGGCGATTGGTGCGCGCAATAATGCAGGCGGTGGTATTAGACAAGGACATGTGCGGATATACCAATTCAATGGCTCAACTTGGAATCAATTGGGCGCGGACATTGACGGTCCCAACGCTTATAATGCACAATTTGGAACAGCCGTATCCCTATCTTCTGATGGAACAGTCTTAGCTGTTGGTTCAATTCAAACAAATAGTGTATTTGTCTATAAATACGCAAGTGGCGCATGGACTCAACTCGGAACGACCATTATTACAGGAAGTCTTGAAAGCGGATGGGCAGTATCATTGACACCCGATGGCACAAAATTAGCCATTGGCGCACCGAGACATGATGGAAGTGGTATTTACAGAGGTTTAGTTAGGGTTTATCAATTTGTTAGCGGAACTTGGACGCAAATCGGTTCAAATATCGAAGGAGATATTGATTATGCCTATATAGGTCGTACTGTTTCCCTATCATCAGATGGGATGACAGTAGCTATCGGTGCAAAACGGTATAGTGGAACTGGAGGATACGATAGAGGACAGGTTAAAGTGTTTCATTTTAATGGTAGTGCATGGTCGCAAATGGGAGCTACTATTAGTGGTGCTAAAGATTTAGAATACATAGGTGAACCTTTATGTTTGTCAGCGGACGGCTTGAAGCTGGTATTCGGTAGCCTTAACCCCTCAGTAATTCAAACTTATGAATTTACAAGTGGTAACTGGTCAAAAACTAACCCTAATATAAATCTGCCAGGTGCACCATTCGCAGTTCATTTATCATCAAACGGCAATAGAATGGTTGTAGGTATGCCAGGTTTCAACAATATAGGTGGTGTACGGGTGTATGAAAAAGCTTGCCCGCCCCCTTCAGTAGTCATCGCTATCACAAGCGGGACAAATCCAACTTGTTCGGGTACAAGCGTTACTTTTATGGCAACACCGACCAACGGCGGCACAAATCCAACGTATCAAT
>JAYTUQ010000457.1:0-3667 GCA_043744455.1 Saprospiraceae bacterium
CTTTTTTAGTCCTCTTTAGCAGGCTTTTTTTAGGACCTTTTTGAAATCGTTTTTAAGGGGGTCAATTTGAAATGGCGAAGGGGGGTCAGTTTAGCCGGAATTTACATTCTGGTATTTGCGAGGGCAGGAAATTCATTGCTTATCTGCCCGGTACAAATGCCCAATTGAAAATATAAAATTGAAGTTAACAAATAAAATTCGAATTTATAAATGCCAGACCGGTCCGCTGCTGATGCGACATTGTCCAGCCCTGCTTTACATAAGATACTTTTGTTGGCAGCAGGTTTTTCTAAAATAATAGTAAATTAATCCGAACTAAAGCATCTCTGGCACAATTCTTCTAACTAATGTTACAAATATGTAATTATGAACCTAACAGAAAATGAAATACCGGAAATGGCAAAAGTGGTTGAAAGAAACGTTAATGCTTTATTGCACCATAAGAAGGAAGAGATCAGGAACAGAAATCTTCAAGAGAAGTTAGTAGATGCTGTTACTGCTTTTGCCAGCAGCATGTTATCGCTTTACGTTCATTTATTTTTTTTTGGATCATTGATAATTTTGAATTTAGGTTGGTTTGATTTAAAACCCTTTGATCCCCATTTTATATTTCTGGCAAGCTTGGCATCTATTGAAGCAATTTTTCTTACAACATTTGTTTTGATTGGACAAAAGCGAATGAATATTCAGGCAGATAAATGGGCTGAATTGGATTTGCAGGTTAGCTTGCTAACAGAACATGAGGTCACCAGAATTATGAATTTAGTCACGGCTATTGCTAAGAAAATGGATATCCAAGAGGCGCATGATAAAGAAATTGAGGAATTATCAAAGGATATTCATCCAGAGAAAGTCTTAGACACAATAGAAAAAGCTGCCCAATAAACTTGCTGCCTACGTTCGAGTATTTGCGATGGCAGGGCATTCATTGAACGTCCAGCCCGGTACAAATGCTGATTGAAAAATATATTGTTGAAGTTATGTACTAAAGCTAAAAATTGAATTTCAAGCCAGAGCCACTGCTGATGCTTGCACACAGCTGATATAGCATTGTCCAGCGCTGCTTTTGCAAATACAACTGTTGGCTGCTGGCTTTAATCAGATGTCTACAAAACAAAAAAATCATTTTTGATTGATTGCTGTATTGGACCCTTGTATAACAGTATTATGGTCCTGAGCTAAAAGCCACCTCCCTTTTTTCTTTACGACGACATAGGTTTTGATGTGTCTTTCATTTTCATGTTTTACTCCATCAGGGGTTGTGTAATTATCAACTTTATGAATAACTGGGTTTTGTGTGCCTTGCAAATGTGCTAAAATGTGCGGAGGCTTGTTGAGGTCTTCGCTGCCAAACCCCAATGAAGAACGGAATGCTCCAATAGGGTGACGCATAACGGACAGGGCTTTGTGCAGTTGGGGAATTGACCCACTGTCCGCCCGGAACTGAAGCTAAATTAATAAACAAAAGTTGAAGTTAAAACCTTATGTCCGGAAGAATTCCGTCCGCCGGAACTAAAGCTTGGATATGCACTGCTGATGATTGCTGCAACGTCCAGCCCCACTTGCAGCAATACTTTTGTTGTGCGATGTTAATTTTTAGGATTATTATTTTCTTGTTGCTGTCTAATTCTTTCCTCCCTTTGTTTTTTCATTTCTTCTTGTTTTATTCGTTCAGCTTCGGCTTTTTGTTTTGCTTCTTCTTCGTCTTTTAAAAGTTGAACTTCAAGTTCGTTGATATTGTTGATTGCAAGCTTCTCAGTTTCTGTTGGCTGTTGTTCTGAATATTCACGAATTAAAGTTTTGCCGAATGCAATTTTTGCAATTCTTGTTTCATTTGATGAGTCTATAAGATTTAGAAAGTCAAACCTGTTTTGTCTTGTCTTTAAACTGTCAAAAAGTGTTGCGTAAACGGGATTGTAGTCTTTGTGCTGCGATGAGCATAGACCCTTAAAAAATTCATTTGTTTCTTCTTTGAAATTATTTAAACCCTTGTCAACCACAGCTACAACAAAGTCGTGAGTTGACTTCAAAATGTCATTTTCAAATGCAGCTTGAATTGCGGATGGAATAAAGTCAAGAATTTCTTTCTTTAAGTCATCGTCTTTCAAAGTGTTTGTCAAAAAATGTTGGAAAAACAAAAGTTTATAACTTGACTTATATGAACCATCTACAGTATTTAATTTTTGATATGCCTTTTTTAATTTGTCAAAGTCATCAATTTGAAGTTCTCGTGACAAAAGAAGGCTACATATGTTTGAAATATCTTTGGGAACTCGTGTTAAACGGTCTAATAAATCAATAGTTTCCTGTCGCTTTAGCTTGCTAAAAAGACCTTGTATGTCTCCTTGTATCAATTTGTTTAAATCTTCTACGTCATTCTTTATTTTTTCATTTTTTGCTAATAGTTCTTTGTTTTCAACTCCAATCTTGATAATTTTTCTTTCAACATAAGTTACATATACACCTACAATGATTGCAATAATGGCAAAAGCAATTCCCATAATTGTCAGGGTCAAAGACGCAGCTGATATTTGTGTTGAAATACTATTGAATGTCTTGTCGTTAATATTCCTCTCTGTTTCGATTTTCTTTTCTAATTCTGCAATGTGAGTATTTAATACTGCAAACTTAGAATTTAGTAAAGAGTCTATCCGCTTGGTGTTTTGTCCAAAAGTAACAGCAAAACAAAAGATACTTAGAAGTAGTAATATTCTTTTCATTGGAATGTTTTAATATCGCACAACGGACACGGCTTGGCGATGTGGCGGTATTTGAAAATCGTCAGCCCGTAACCGAAGCTAAATTTATAAATAAAAGTTCATTGTTTATTCAATTGCTCGGTGTTATTCGTCTGCTGAAACTGAAGCCGAATAGCGAACAAAAAGTTGAGAATATATTCGTCGCCCCGCCATATTGCCAAACCGCCTGTTGTGTGCCGTTTTTCTTACAAGTCCACCCATTTAAGTACGTTGCTTGTCGGTCTTCTTTTCTTTTTACGGTCAACATACTCTCTGATTTGTGCTGCATCGTCTGCGTTTGGTTGAAGTCTTAAATACTCTTCATAACATTCAAACATACGGTCTGTCTCCTGATATGAAAGTCCGTCAGTTTTAAGTAAAATAGAATAGCTTTTTCCGATGAACCAATTGGCGGAATAATATTGTCCACTTTTTTTGTCAAGCAATGTTAAGGCTTTCTCAAAACGAATAATTGCTTTCTTGTCCTGTCCATTTTTAAAATTGCCAATTCCGCTATACCAAATTGCAGCAACATTGTTTGAGTCTTTTTGTAAAACTTTATCAAGTATAATTTCAGCGTCTGAAAATTTCTTTTGTTGAATTAAAGTAAGTCCAAGTTGGCATTGATAAATAAAATTTGTCGAATCAGATTTTATTCCTTCTCTAAAAGTTTTCTCTGCTTTGTCAAACTCGCCATTATTTAGAAATTTATTGCCATCGTCTAAATATTTGTCTTGCCCAAAAGTTGTCAAGAAAGTTGCAAAAAATAAAAGTGTAGTAAATATTATTTGTTTCATTGTCGATTTATTAGGGTGTCAAACAAAATGGCACACAACTCATAAATATACGAAAGTCTCTTTTTTCAAAATTTGACTTTCTTTCTATGAGATTGCTTTATAAATGTATACATAAAGAACAATATTTTATAC
>JAYTUQ010000458.1:0-14468 GCA_043744455.1 Saprospiraceae bacterium
TAAAAAACTAATTGAGTATTTACATAACATTGTATTTAACTATTTCATTGATAATCAATGTTTTAAACTTTAATCTTTTTCACAGTACAGTAGTTTAGACAATTTGTTCAAAAAGAAAGTTAAATATACCAATTGCAAACGAATGTTTAGGAAATAGGGAATAGACGATATATTAACTACCTTTTCTTTAATGTTTTCTAATTAAGAAATGTGTAGACCCGAAAGGCAATGGTTTGCTTAAATCAATATGCCGAATGTATGAATTTTCAAATTTTTTTCGCTCACAGTTATCGGATATTTTTAAAATATCCGATAGCTATATTTTTCCGCTCACAACTCATAACTCGATTCACATGACGCTTTATTTCCTATTTAATTAGCAGTGAATTTAGGCAGCGTAAAGTAAAAAGTTGTACCGACCCCCTCAGTACTTTCAAGCCAAATCTTTCCGCCAGAACTTTGGATAATTTTTTTGCAGGTTGCTAACCCAATGCCTGACCCTTCATAATCTGTTCGGGAATGTAGACGTTCAAAAATTTTGAAGACGCGGTTTTGATGAGATTCAGGGATACCGATACCATTATCTGCGAAAGCAAAAATAAACTCGCCTGTCAAAGTTTCATTGACTTTAATTTCAATATTAGGGTCAATACCAGCACGCCGAAATTTTATGGAATTGGCAATAAGATTTTGAAATAACTGAATCATCTCAACAGAAGAAGCTTTGACAATGGGCAAAGGATTGGCCGTAACAACAGCGTTTGTTTCGTTCATGCGGGGCATTAGGTTGTGAATGACCATAAATAGAGTGTCATTAAGGTCAATGTCTTTTAGTTCATTTGTATTTTTACCTAAGCGTGAGTAATTTAATAAGGCGTCCAATAAGCTATTCATACGACCGACACCATCCGTCACATAGCCCATAAATTCTCGAGAAGAATCATCCATTTTAGCATCTAATCGTTTTTTAGTGAGTTGCGTGTACATACCAATCATTCTCAAAGGTTCTTTGAGGTCATGACTGGCAGCAAAAGCGAAATTTTCGAGATCTTGATTGCTTTCGCGGAGTTGTTTTCCTATTACTAAAAGTTCGGTATTTTTGTGGGCAATTTCTCTCGCTTGTTCTTCAAGAATGGCTTTTTGTTGGGTCAATAACCGAATCGTCAACAATTGTCCTGTTTCAAAAATAACAACGACGAAAAAGATGGCAATGAATAAAAAGGCATAACTGATGAGGTAATATTCAGGTTCTGATGCCGATGCAAAAGGTGGTGTATTCTTTTGAGAATGAAACAAATACAAATAATAAGTATAAGCCAATAGGACACAGAGCCATATAACACCATACCGTCTGTTCGCAAAAAGTAAAACAATGAGGGGGGCTAAAAAAAGCCAGAGCAGATTGTCTGAATAAAGCCCATTTGTTTCCGGAATAACAGACATCAAAGGCAGTGCCCAAAGCAAAGCTAACAAATTACTAACGAGGATGATATTCGCCGTTTTCTTAAACAAAAAAAGTAAAAAAAGGCAGGCTAGAATAGCAGGATAAATAGGAACGGGATTACTCTGTTCAAAAATTGAAGTGAGTATTTGCAAAACAATGCCAACAGACATTGAAAAAAGGATAACATTCGTCAAAACCTTGGCTTTCCGATAGACGAACGGGTCGTCTTTCAGTTGAATGGGGATAAGAAACCTATATAACGAAGTGAGCTTATGCATATAAGAAATTTAACGCATGTCGGATGACAAAGTTCACCGACATGCGCCAAAAACTATACCACGTTTTAGTTGTTTTGTAACGACATGCCAAACCCTGTATGTATTTCTTTTCGACTAACTTTAGCTTGGCTTTCCACGTTACTAAGGTGTTCTGAAAGCGCATAAAGCATTTCAAAAATATCTTGTTCAGTATGCGTTGTGGTCAAAGTGACGCGTAAACCTGTATTTTTGTACGGTACGGCTGGAAATGATGATAAGTTGAGTAGGTGACCCGATTTAATCATCCGTTTACTAATTTCCAAACCAGCCTCAAGTGTACCGCCAACTCCGACGAAAAATATCGGTGCGTGGTCTTCATTAGCAAGTGGTAAACTCAAGGATTTTGCTGTGAGCGTGAAATAAGACATCAGTTGGCTCAATCGCTCTTGCTTTTCGGTGATTTCAGGGGTTAAATGGATTTTAGCGGAAGCGATAATTACACCGAGGGTTGAAGGCGAAAGGGGACCCGAAAACATCAAAGTCGGTCCTACATTTAAGATAACGCGCCGCCACTCCTCATTTGGTAACACAATCGCTGCACCATAAGCACCAAAACCTTTGTTGAGTGATGTAACAAGCACCATTTTGTCGTGAAAACTCGGCAATTGACTCAAAGCATAACCACTGCCGTGCTTGCCTGCCCAGCTCATCCCATGCGCATCATCAATATAACAAAAGAAATTATCGTATTGATTCATCAAATTCCACAAAGTACTGAGGGGAGCCACATCGCCAAACATGGAGTAAACACCGTCCGCCATAAACCAAATACGGTCGTATTGCTGCGCCATTTTTTTGAGCCGACTTTCGAGCATGTCCATACGGTTGTGCCTAATCATCTCGACGTGCACACCCATGCTTTTGGCAATTGCAACGGCGTTGTGCATACTCGTATGTGCTTGATGGTCAATGATAATTGCGTCTTCACGGCGCATTAAAACGGGAACTGTAGACAGATGCGCCAAGGTCGTCGTTTGGGCGGCAATGGTTGGTTTCCCAAAAATTTGGGTCAACAAAGATTCTGCTTCCTCAATAAGCGGCACACTGGCATACGCCCTTGAGCAGGCAAATTGAATACCATAGCGATGAATCGCATCAATCGCTGCGTCTTTTAGACGATCATCTTGTCCGAGCCCGAGATAGCTACAATTTCCAAAATACGTGACACGTTTGCCGTTCAAAATGACATTTTTGCCATCGGTTTCTCGATTGTTAATCACATTGTGAACGATACCGCCTAAGCGACACTGCTCAACGATTTGATTTGCCAATTCGACATGGGGGGATAGGGAATTTTTCATGCTTTTTGCGAAATTGTTTAGTTTGTAAAGTTTGTAAAAAATGTATTTGTTATTTTAGTCAATTGTAAAGTTACTTTTTTATGGTATGATAAGAAAGATATTAGAAAATTTTAGACGAATTGAAGTAACTATTTGGAAAATAAATTTTTATATATTGTAATTTAATATTTTATTTATAATAATTCAATTGAAATAAATAAAAAAAACGATGTTTAGGCTGTTGCCAACAGCTTA
The DNA here is from genome assembly GCA_043744455.1 of Saprospiraceae bacterium. Taxonomy (GTDB): domain Bacteria; phylum Bacteroidota; class Bacteroidia; order Chitinophagales; family Saprospiraceae; genus JAAFJT01. The sequence goes on from JAYTUQ010000458.1 coordinate 3,297, forward strand.
AACATCGTTTTTTTTAACCTAAAAAGTCGTTACATTTTTACAAATTTAGTTGGTATGTGCCTACCCAATTTGGTTGTTGGTATTACAAGATAGAGGCCGCTTTCTAAATCTAATACATCAAAAATGAGTTTATTTCGACCACTTTCTACTTTGCGAATGTCTGTTTTTAATATTTTACCCAATGTGTTATAAAATACAAAAGTGACCTCACGTTCACTTATACTTTCCAAATCAACGGTTATTGCACCATCACTTGTTGGGTTGGGCGAAATTTTTTGGATGACAATAGGAATTAATTGCGTCGCTCTTTGAACCATTGAAGCTGTTATGACAGAACGAGGTGGAATCGAAATGCTTGCTTGATTATTAGTAACATTTTGGTCAGTAGGTGTGGAAGTGAGCAATTCAGCCGAAGCATTGATAATAGTAGCTGTATTAATAACATAAAGCGGTCGTGTAAGTGTTGCCGTTGCACCCGCAGCAAGGCTTGGAATATGCCATTCATTACATTCTGTGTTGCCACAATAAGCATTCCATGTGCCGTCTGAGGCGTTTGAGTTGCCACCATATACAGTTCCTTGCGGATAAGCGCATTTAATTTTTATATTTGTAAATAGTTGATTACCAATATTTTTAACAATAACTTGTTCATTGATTACCGTATATTTTACATAGTTTGGTTGATTAGAAGTGATGGTTAACGCGAGGTCAGATGATGATAACAATGATTGTACGACGACATTGAAGCGACACGTTGCCTTATTATTTCGCCCATCCGTTGCGGTATAAATAACAGTGCTTGTTCCGATAGGAAAACATGCACCACTCGAAAAGTTAGCTGATACTGAGGGGGTCGCTGTACAATTATCTGTGGCGGTTGGTATACCCCAAGTCGCCGTTTCACAGTTTTGCGTTGTCGACAATGTGATATTAGCTGGGCAATTTAGGAAAGTAGGGCTTTGGGTATCCGTCTGACATTGATTAGATGTGGATTCAAAAATAGCTGTTAAATTCTTATTTGCAGAAAGACAAAAATTAATTGTTGAAGAAGTGTCCAATGATGCATCTGACCAACCCCTAAAAACATATCCCGCCGCGGGCACTGCCGTAACAGGAATGTCAATGCCTGTAAAATAGGTACCTGTGAAGGGCAATACTGAGGGGGCCAAATTGAGTGTGCTGAAATTGACGGAACCGCCACCCACAGGCATCGCTTCGACAGTGACGACTGCCGTACCTGTTACTTCTGAAAATTGTTGTTTGACATGATTTATAACTTCAGATATACGATTATTCCCAAAGTTGCGCATTTTGAGTCGGTTCATTGCCATCGAGTGTCTAATATAATTGGGCGTTAGGGGTTGCCGTTGACACAGTCAAGGGAAAACCGGTATCATATTTTCCGCCCACTGTTGAAACCGATGGCAGAGCCACCTTAGTTTGAGCAATTAAGATAAAAGGTAATAGGAATAGAGAGAGAGTCCATGTTCGAAGAACAAAAGAGTTTGTCATAATGTATGTTTGTTTTATGTTGAGATAAATAAGTTTTGTAATACTTGTGTTCGTAATGGGAGGAGGTATCACTATCTTAAATCAAATTTAGCAAAATCATGCTCATTTCTCAAAATAAAATTCAACTGATTTAGGTGAAAATTTAATATTCCGAATTTTAGTCGGTTGCAGTGTGAGTAGAATAGTGACGGTATTGTTTTTTGTTTTAAAGTCAATATTCTTCAAATCAACCTCTGCAATAAACTTGTCAGCATCAACAAATGGGTATTGACTCAAGGCAACAGTGCACTCTAATTTGATTTTATTGGGAAAAATGCGAAGATTTTCTGGAGCATTTTTGACCACTATGGGTATAAAAAGTAATTTTTCAGTAAACTGTTCAGCTTTAATTGTTGCCTTTATTTTAGTAGGGTTTAGTTTAAAAAGGGGGTTTTCACACAGTTTTATTGTTAAAGAGATAGAATCTTTGAGTTTATCTAAGCGCAAAGTATCTGTTTTAATAAACATTAATTGGTCAATAACGGTGCGCGGTCCTTCGACTTCGACGGTAGAGGGTGATAATATTATACTATCAGCTAAATCATAACCGTTCACAAAATTGATTTTTGAAATGGCTTCAATAGGCACTGAAACGGTTTTGGACGCTTCACTTAAAATGACTATTTGTTCAGGACTGACCCCTATGATGTCGTTCCCATGTTGTTGAACCATCAACTCCTTGAGAGAAATGCGTAGAATACTGTCGAGACCGACTCGGATAAAAGTGCGTTCTTCATGTCCTGCTAACATATCCCACCCCGTTCCCTGCCACATTACTTGCGCATAGGGTGGGGGCATGACGGATAGCGCCCTACCTGAAGGCAGCACATATTCTAACTTAACTGCTATCGTTTTTTTGAAAGAATTAGACAGCCGATTGAGTACCCAAAAAAAAAGGGCAATGCCGATGCATGCCATCAGCACAACCCTCTCCTGGGTTAAAAACTGCCTATAATTGGGCGTTTTTAGCGTCATTTTTAAGCCTTAGGTGTGGAAGAAAAGCCTTCAGTCATTTCTTTTGAAATCGAAGCTTTTGTTACACGAATGAATGTATTATTAGCGACTTCAAGCGTTACGACTTGTCCGTCAATTTTATTGATTTTACCAATCATACCCGATGCCGTTACGACTTCTCTGCCTTTTTCAAGTGATTCGGCAAAAGATGTTTGCTCTTTTTGGCGCTTCATTTGAGGGCGAATCATAAAAAAGTAAAAAACGACAAGTATCATCGCCAAAGGAGCAAATTGAACGATTGCCCCCATACCACCTGCTTCTAAAAATAACATAGTTTATTGATTTTTATTGATTTATAAATTATTTTTTAAATACTCGTTTCGAATAAGGTTTTGTGCTTTTTGGAAGGTAAAATTTCTATTCCTTCATTTATGCTGTAAAATTAACAAAATTCAAACAAAATCCCCCCCCTCAGTATCAAGCTGTTCCAGCAACTGATTAATACGCGGTTGTAAAAACCATATACCGACAGGGAAAAACCAAAACAAAAAAAACTCGCCGACATAATCTCCTAACAGCGCAGGACGTTGCAATTCCACTGATTTTAAGGCTTTGGCATTGAAAAACAAAACGAAAAAAATGCATGCCATAGACGTAAAATGTGCCGTCAGAATCAACCCTAAGTGTTCTTCGATGAATAACTCCGACATCTCATTGCCCCACATCAGTTTGGCAACGAACCAGCAAATAAAAAGGATATAAAGCGTCGGAATGATGATTGCACCTTTGAATAAACCAATCGGCATAGTCTCCTCTATAGGAAGTTTTTTTGATAAAAAAACGCCGACTGACCACAACCAACCGAACAAAATACTCATATATAAAAGCATTAAAACAGGGAAAATGCGCAAAAAACTTTGAAATCCGCTTGAAAAATCATCCGCAGAAAAAATAAAACCGACCGTCAGAAATTCTAACATAATAGGTATACCGATGAGCAAAACGAAAAGTTGCCAATGTTTTAAATTTAAAAAAAACTTCATGTCATTTGAGTTAAATCGTGAAAAATACAAGTCGGAAATCGAGAGGGTAAAAGTAGGCGGTTTCACTCGGTTCTTCAAAAGAATCATCTACTTTTACCCGTTCATATTGAAATAAGCATCAATTTTATGGAAATTTTTACAACTATTTTAGAGCTTACCTTCTATTGGGCGGCTGCCGTACAGTTTTTCTTTTGGCTTTTCGTTTTTTCACGTTTGGCATTGTTTAATCAAAAAAAACATCTTGGACTTAAATCAGCGGACAACTTACCTACTTCTCAACAAGCTGTTTCAGTCATTATTTGTGCGCGAAATGAGTCTCAAAATCTTAGAAAAAACCTACCTAAAATCCTCGAACAAGACTATCCAAATTTTGAAGTGGTGGTTGTCAATGATGCCTCTACGGATGATAGTTTAACGGTTTTGATTGAACTGTCACAACAATATCCACACCTTAATATAGTATCTCTATTGGAAAAAAAGCGCATTGGCAAAAAAGGGGCTTTGGCAGAAGGCATAGAGAACGCTCAGCACGATTGGCTGTTAATGACAGATGCAGATTGTACCCCCCTCAGTAAAAATTGGATTTCTGGCATGATGTCGGGTATTTCGTACGGAAAGGAAATGGTACTCGGGTATGCGCCTTATACAAAACGTGACAGTAGTTTGCTCAATAAATTTATCCGATTTGAAACGGTTTGGACTGCAACTCAATATTTGAGCTTTGCATTGATAGGACAACCTTATATGGGAGTAGGTAGAAATTTATTATACAACAAAAATTTATATAAAAAAGCAAATGGATTTTCAAAACACGAAGACTTGGCATCAGGAGACGATGACCTGTTTGTAAATCAAGTTATTACACAAAAAAATTTTTCAATTATTTTGCTGCCGCAAACATTTATGGTTTCAGAACCGAAAACTCGATGGAATAGCTACTTCACCCAAAAAAAGAGGCACTTATCGGTGGGAAATCAATACATGATGAAACATCAAATATTACTTGGATTGGTATCTGCATCACATTTTTTATTCTTTGTGACACTGTTTTTGGCATCGTATGTAAAAATTAGCACGATGTTTGCTGTAGCAAATATCGTTGTACGGACGATATTGATATGGACAGTTTACGCAAAAATTCTACGGAAGTTGCACGAAGAGCGGCTTGTGTGGTGGATACCTCTACTTGATGTTTTATATGTCTTTTTCTATTTCGTCTTTGCTTCAACTATTTTCCTTAGAACAACGCCACGAAAGTGGCAATAATTCAAACTGAATCTGAAGCCAAACCCATGACAGCAACAGCAAACACAGTCCAAAGCAGACTGTCTCCGAGAGCATCTGACGATTATTCAATCGTCCTTCAAGCCATTAATGGCAACCAACGGGCGTATGAAACGCTGATGAATCGCTACCGCCATTCGGTGTATCATGCGATATTCAAGATGATCAACAACCGCGATGATGCGGAGGATTTGACCATCGAAGCGTTCGGTAAGGCTTTTAATAAGCTACCCAGCTATGCACCCAATTATGCATTTTCGACATGGCTTTTCAAAATTGCCATCAACAATTGCATTGACCACATTCGCAAAAAACGCCTTAAAACGTACTCAATGGATGATACCATTACGTCTGACAGCACCAGCGAGTTTTCACACAGCATTCGCGATCATGAGCCAGATCCTGAGCAAGCGATGATACATGATCAGAAGATTTCTCATGTTCGTAACCTGGTGACATCACTTAATTCAAAGTATCGGGCGATGATTGAGTTGCGCTATTACGAAGAATTGACTTACGAAGAAATTGCAACAGAATTGAACCTACCACTGGGTACAGTCAAAGCGCAGTTGTTCCGTGCTAAAGAGATTCTTTATCACCACTTAAAAGGAGAATCCTCTGAGCCTTTTATTGATGTTCGGGCAAGGAAAGAAAAAGGGTTGGCAGAAGCTGCCTAAAAAACAATAAATATACTGAGGGGGTAGAGCGGAGCGTTCTACCTCTTTTTTTTTGCTATAAATCTTGCCTATTAACTAAAAATGTCATTTAAGTCCAATTCAAAACCTTCTAAAACTTTCGATTCCGTCAGCCCTTTAATTTCTTGAATTTCATGTTTACAGCCCATTACCGCAACCAAACTTGCGTGGCACCGAAGCCATATTTTTCGTGGTATTCATTTTTAAACATAAAAATATTGGGGTTTCGTTTCAGTCTTGCTGCTATCAAATCCCGTAATCGTCCTTTGCCGATGCCGTGAATCACATATACTTTTGGAACATTTAAACGGATGGCTTTTGCCAAAAAGGATTCAAAGGACTTTATTTGAACGGCAACGATTTCCTCATTCGTCAAGTGATGTGGGTCATTGTGCAGCATTTCGATGTGCAAATCAATTTCGGGTACAAATGAGGCATATTCATTGACATTAGGTACCGGGTCGAAAAGGCGTAAATCATGTGTCCCTTTAGACTTCTGTTTTGCCGTTTTCAGCAAGTCGCTTGTGTATTTTGTTAAATCCTCTTTTTTACTTTCCGCTTTATTGTCCAATTTGTCAAAAATAGGGAATAAATGAACTTCACGGTTGAGGAACTTTGATGGTTGATAATTTTTAATAAACTGTTTAGGCTTTATTTTCAATATTTTAGACAAGGCTTCATCATTCCCTTCTGTCGTAATGGGTGTTATGGTTATATCTAATTGAGGTAAATCATTAACGCTGTCAAAAGATACTTCGCCCATTTTTTCAAAATGAATGGCTTTCAAAACACCATTTTTTGACCATGCCACAGCCTCTAAAATAAGGAAATCGAGAGAAAAGACTGTATCAATACGGGTGTCATTGAGGAGATAAATGATAAATTTATCAACCTCGCCATTTGATTTTTTGATGGGCTCAAAAGCTATTTGAATGCCTGAATCTGTCAAAACAGGTTTTATACTGAGGGGGGGGATGGGGGAGGGGGAATTATTTTTTGGACTGGGTTTGAAGTTTGTTGTTGGCGGTGCAACAACCTTTTTTGATAAAAAATCCTCTGAACGCACAAGATCTTCTTCAAATGCAGGAATATCCATATCAAAATCATCGAGTTTGACCAGCACCATGCCGTCTCCGAGTTTTTCGATGATAACGCCCGAGTCGGGTGTGGTCAAAAATTTGACCTTTGTGCCTATGCCGAGAAGTGTAGCCATAAATTAAATTAATTAAGTATTTGGTGTATAGTTTTTTGTATTTAGAAAAGCGTTAAATAATTGATAATTAAAGAGAACATCTATTCTAAACACTCGATTACTGAATACTACACACTTAAAAGTGCAATTTTAGTGAACAGAATGATAAAAACATTCTTTTTTTGAATCAAATGAAAATGCAGACGGTGTTTTCATGGTAAAATTTTAAATTTGCGGCTTCAAAGACTGTTTACCTACAAAAATCCGTTTGTCTTTACAAAAACAAAACCACCTTTTGAGGTTGGGCATCCATTACAATGATAGAAAACAAAAAAAATATCTGGAAAACATACATCAGCACCCCCCTCAGTAAAGTGCTGTCTCCTATAACAAAAGCCATTGCGCCTTGGTTTGAACCCATAGGTCAAGTCTTCCAACCTTATAAAGAGCGTTTTGATGAATCGTGGGCGCGATTTGCGCTGAAAAATCCATTTTTGGCGACATGGCTTCGACGTGGAACGAAAGTCGCAGCGGGTTTGTATGTTATTTACTTCATTTTTGCCATTGGTACGTTTGGCGAAATTCCCACAGTTGAGGAATTACGGGAATTACAAACCAACAACACTTCAGAGGTTTATACTGCCGATTCTGTCCTAATTGGCAAATTTTTCCTTGAAAACCGTACAGATATTCGCTTTGAGGAACTGCCGACACACCTTGTTGACGCGTTGGTATCGGAAGAAGACAAACGTTTTTGGACACACAGCGGCGTAGATTTTAGGGCTCTGGGGCGTGTTTTTTACTACTCTATACTGAGGGGTGACGAACGTTCGGGCGGTGGTTCGACGTTGTCGCAACAATTGGTCAAAAACATTTATGGTCGCCCAAAACATGCGTTTTTTTCTACTCCGATTAATAAAGTCAAAGAAATGCTCATCGCTCGGCGCATTGAGCGGGCTTATGAGAAAAAAGACTTGTTGGCTTTGTACCTCAATACAGTGCCGTTTGGGGGCAATGTGTTTGGTATCGAAATGGCTTCAAAACGGTTTTTTAATAAATCTGCTAAGGATTTGAAGGTGGAAGAATCGGCTGTTTTGGTCGGTATGCTGCAAAAAAACACACGATACAATCCTCGTCGTGACCCAAAGGCGAGTATGAAACGTCGCAATGAGGTGCTCAACAGTATGGTAGAAAATGGTAAATTGGATAAAACAAAGGCTGAAAAGTTAAAAAAAGATACCATCCGACTCGATTATCAACCCGTTTTGACGCACGATGCTATGGGGTCATACTTCAAAGACTATGTGCGGACGCAGATGCCGATATTGCTTCAACCTTATAAAAAAGCTGACGGTACGCCTTACGATATTTATAAAGATGGTTTGAAAATTTACACATCTTTAGAGTCTAAAATTCAATTGCTTGCAGAAGAAGCTGTTTCAGAACGCATGAGTGAATTGCAAAAGACATTCGACAATCATTGGAGTGGTGAAAAATGGTGGGGTGATGACAAATGGATAGAAGAAGCTATGCGTAATTCAAGCCGTTGGAAGCAGTTAGCCGCTGATGGTTGGAGTGAAGAAAAAATTCGCCGTCATTTTGTGAATGATAAAATGCCCACAACGGTGTTTACTTGGGACAAAGGCAAACCCTCGGAAGATGAAAGAAATATGACACCGATGGACTCTGTGAAATATTATTTTCGTCAACTCAATACAGGTTTTATGGTAACGGATGCCAAAACAGGTTTGATAAAGGCATGGGTAGGCGGAACGGATTTTAATTTTTATCAATACGACCATGTCCGCTCAAAACGGCAAGTAGGCTCTACTTTTAAGCCGATAGTATATGCCAAAGCCATTCAATCAGGTATTCGTCCTTGCGAATATATTCCAAATAAGTGGACGGCTTACATGGCAGATGAGACGACAAAATCGGCTTATCAACTTACTGAAGAAGAGAAATCGGACCCTAAACTGGCTTGGGCGCCACGCAATTCTGACGAAAGCTACTCGGGTTCTTATTCCCTTGAAGGGGCTTTGACCAATTCTATTAATGTGGTATCCGCCAATCTTATCAGCCGCGTAGGTTATGATGCGGTGGCACGATTGGCAAAAGATATGGGTGTTACGTCTGAGATGCAGCGCGACCTCAGTATTGCATTGGGTACGGCGGATATTTCACTTTATGACATGATGAAAGTGTATGGCACGTTTGCTTCACGCGGTCGCCGTCCTGAATTTACGCCTGTTTTGTACGTAACCGATAGAGATGGAAAGATGATTGCAGATTTTACAAAAGAACTTGTTCCTGAAAAATGGCAACAAGTCCTCTCTCCTGACCATGCAGATATGATGACTAAGATGATGAAATCGGTTGTGAATGACGGCACAGCAGGACGTCTGCGTTACACATACCAAATAAACAATGATATTGCAGGCAAGACGGGCACAACGCAAAACCATGCGGATGGTTGGTTTATGTGTTACACGCCTAATCTGGTATGTGGTGCGTGGGTGGGGGGCATGACGCCCGCCGTTCGTTTCAGAGATATGAGTTATGGACAAGGGGCGTATATGGCGTTGCCTATATGTGGTTTGTTTTTACAAAAATTATATAAAAACCCGTCTTATACCGCTTTGAAAAACGAGAAGTTTCCGGAGCCATCAAAATGGGTAAAGGACTCTATGAATTGCGACCCTAAAATGTATTCGCAAGAAGAATTAGCTGATATGGAAGAAAGGCAACGTGCCCGTGACAGCATCAATACTCAAACCGATAGCTTGTTTCAAGTGTCGCCAGAAGAAGTTAGGCAACGGGACAATAAGAGAAACGACAATGGATTCAATCAATTGCCACCACCTTCTTCACCTAATTTGCCAAAGCCCACCAAAACTACAACAGTTGTACCCCTCAATATATTGGAAACCAAACCCAAGAATGCGCCTAATCCCAAAAAAGGTAATTAGCCATATAACAGACCTGTTTCCTTTGGTCTAAACCAAAGTGAAAGATTAGGAAACCGTTTTACGATGATGCTTTTTTTAACATTATTGGAATAAGGAGATACTATTATAGCGGTAAAATTATATTTTTGTGCATCAAGTATAAAAGTTTCTAATGAAAACCAATGAGCAGGTACTAATGAAAGGTGACTTACCAACATACACCGACGAAACGCTTATCGCGATGATTCAAGCCTTGTGGCGGAAGGAAAAATAGCAGAAGCCAAAAAAATGCTCTCCCTCATCGCTGCTGATGCAGAACATCCGAAACATGATGCAGCTACTGCGTTATTAATTTCGCTTGAGCGAAAATAATTTTCTGTTTCATAGCACAACAATCATATTTTTTTTCTAATTTTAGGAAAAGTTTTCATCTCAAATAACATTTTATACTGAGGGGGGCTTTTAATGAAAAACCTATTCATTAACCAAAATGATAACGATATGAAAACCCTATTTCCAGCCGTTTTATGCTGCTTTATGTCTGCATTGACTTTGCCTAATTTCGTTTTTTCTCAATCATCCGCTACTATTTCAGAAGATACTGCCAGAGCTGCGTCTCTTGTGCGCGATGCAGATACCTTATGTAATATCAAAAACAAATGCCGCGAAGCACTCGTGCCGCTTGACATCGCTGATAATATTTATCAGAAAACAAGCACAACCGAATCTTTTGGTTATTCGGAGGTGATGTTAAACAAGGGCGTTGCTTATGGACGACTACAAAAACAAGATTCAGCATTTATATGCTTGAAAGAAGCCGAGCGATTGAAAAGGAAATTCGCACCTATGTCTATACGTTTGTCCACAACACTAATGAGTTTGATGCCCTTTTATGCAACGCAAGAAAGGAGATGTCAATCGTGCACTTTCACATTTATTAAAAGCCGAAACATATATCAATAAGCAAAGTGACTTAGAAGGCTATCTCAATTGTCTTATCAATATTGGTAATGCTTATAGGTCAAAAAGTGAGTTGAACCAAGGGTTGTATCAAAAACTGATTGCACCTGTCAAAGCGCAATTGACAGAAGACGTGATTGTCATTCCTGACAGTGCAAAAGCGATTGTCACTTCGATATGGAGCGTCAATGATGCCAAAACCAAGGACTTAATGGTGTTTTTCTATCAAAACCTCAAACGTGGACAGCCTAAAAACGAAGCCTTGCGCCAAGCCAAGTTGACGTATTTAGAAACACATACGGCAGATGCTTGTCATCCTTATTTTTGGTCGGGGTTTATTGGTATTGGGGCGCAAGGAGCAGTGCGGTGAGAAAAAATGGGCGTTGGCACTGATATTTTCATTGTTCACTGTACGAATGAATGAATAAAGTTTTTAAGTAGTCATCGGGTAACTATCCAGCCCCTACGGTCAGGATATTTTTTATGAATAAAATAAAAAGAAATAGTAGATTTACAATAGATGACATCTGAATCAAAAATACACG
>JAYTUQ010000459.1:0-14414 GCA_043744455.1 Saprospiraceae bacterium
GCTTGTGTGACAACGGCTTCTGAAAAAGACCATTGGCAACTCAATGAACTTTTGCAATTTATCAAGCACCGTATAGGCGTTTTAGTCGGAGATGCAGGCTATTTTTGCCTTAAATCAATTCGTCAGTTATGGCAAATAGACATCGTTTTACAAACCCCTAACTTAATCCAATCAAAACTTAAAAAAGACAAAGATTGGGTTGAAACTTATAACAGTTTAAAAAAAACGGTTCAAGCAAGATTACTTTATAATTGTAGAAAACCCAGTATTGAACCCTTTTTTTCTCTGATTAAAACCGTCTTCGATTTGCAGGGTGAAAATCAACTACCCTACAAAGGGCTTGAAAAAAATAAGTCGTTCTTGATGATTGCAACTTGCACTATCCAAGTAATGATGTATCAGAATTTTATCAATAACAGGGATTTAGGCAATACGCAAGCGTTTTTTGCTGCTTGTAAATAATGCCCACCCCTCAATTATATAATTTAGTATTATTTTTGCATATGATAGTTTTACAAGATGACTATTCACCGATAATGAATTTGCTTAAATTTCATTTTTTAACTATTAAATTTAAAATATTATGTCAGTAAAAAACAAAATTCTTCTATTTGTAGGCTTAGTTACACTTACTACTGTTCAAGTTGTTTACTCACAGCAAGATTTAAATGGTCGAACCAGGATTTCTTCAAGTGGCTTCTCTGATGCACTAATTATTAATGAATGTATTACAGGATCAGCAAGCGGCCAACCTGGTGCCATATTATTTCAACGAACTGGATCTAGTAACCTCCTATGGATAGGAGGACCTTCTTTTGATGGAAATTTTTGGATTTCTGCTCAACAAGGTTTTGGGGCAAACGTTGCTGTAAATTATTTAATGAGTTTTGATGGCTCAGGTAGTGCCGTAAATGTTTATAAGGATTTACTTATAAACTCAGGTTCTAATCCAAATGTAGGTATTGGAACTTCGTCTCCATCAGCAAGGCTACATACAGTAGGTAACATACGTTTTGAAAGTTTGCCATCTAATAATGTAACAAGTCTTGTGGGAGTAGATGCAAATGGAAATGTAAATCAAACGAGTTTAATAAACCTAAATTCTTCTGTGGATGATTATGCTACTTATGCTCGAACTTCAACTTCAACAACACCCTCAGGAACTAAGACAGTTGCTATTCAAGCTAATGGTCGTATTGCAGCTACTGAATTTTTAGCAACTTCTGATTTAAGATATAAAAAAGATGTAAGTCCAATTGAAAATCCAATGAAAAAAATTCTTGGCTTGAAAGGAGTAACATACAATTGGCGTTCTGATGAACTCAAAACAAAAGGATTTGATAGTGCCTCTCAAATTGGATTTATCGCACAAGATGTTGCTAAAGTTCTTCCTGAAGCAGTAATGGTAGATAAAGATGGCTTTTTTAGTATAAAATATAACTCTATTATTCCTGTGGTAATTGAAGCAATTAAACAACAGCAAATCGATATAAATAGGCAAAATAATGAAATATCAGAATTAAAAAAAGAAATATCTATTCTGAAAAATCTGATTAACAAAAATGAACAAAATGATGGAAAACTCATGCAAAATACTCCCAATCCATTCAATGAACAAACTGAAATAAATTATATTATTTACAATGATTTTAAAAATGCTGCTATAAATATTTATGACTTACAAGGTAAACAAATTCAACACTTTGAATTAAAAGGAAAGGGTTTAGGGAAAGTAACAGTAAAAAATAATATTATGGCTGCAGGTATGTATTTTTATTCTTTGATTGTTGATGGTAAAGAAATTGATACAAAGAAGATGATAATAGGTAATGATTAAATAAGTGCAATTAGTCATTTAAACATATATTAACATAGCAAATACAGTTGAATAAATACTTAAAAATCAATAAATTATGTGTGCTATATGTTTATATGAATTAATTTTGTTCAATTCTAATTCTACTGAACTGCTAAACCTTTAATGCGTGATTAATTTAAAATCATAGACTATTCAGATTGTAAAATCTAAAAACTTCTAACGATTGAAATAATCAGGATAAATAGAAGGTATTTTGAAATCAAATAATCAGAATTAAACATCTATTAATAATATTTGATAATCAAAAAGATAAATTCATTTTTTGCATAAAAAATTAAAAATTTATATATTAATGATTTAATAGTTCAATGAAATAAAATTTTATTTAATCAATATAAAAATAAAAAATGCTACGTTACTAAACGTGGCATTTTTTATTGCATAAATATCTATTAATCAATGTATTACACACGTTTCTTTTTAATAGAACAACCAACTGCTTTTGTCAAACTTGGTTCAGGATTTTTGCCTGCTTTGAGTGCTTCAATAGCATCTTCGACATATTTAATTTTTACGGCTGATGCATCATCAGCATTGTCATCAATGCCGCCGATATATTTTACGACTTTATTTTTATCTAAAAGGAAGACATGCGGCGTGCGTGTTGCGCCAAATTTCGGGAAAACATCTTGTTTTTCATCCATAAGATACACATAAGGATACTTTTTTTGCTTTGCTCGTGTCTGCATTTTGTCGTAACTGTCTGCTGAAGCTAAATTCGGGTCGTTGGGATTGATAGCGATGACAGGGTAACCTTGGGACACATATTTGTTGTGTAAATTTATAATACGTTGCTCGTAAGCCTGTGCGTATGGGCAACTATTGCAGGTGAAAATTACGATATAGCCATTCGCATTTTTGTAGTCTTTCAAAGAGACCATTTTTCCATCAATATTTTTTAAATTGAAATCGTCGGCAGTGTCACCAATTTGGTAACCGCTTGAACTCGGGAGCGTGAAAGATAGCGCGATAAATGCAGCAAATAAGGCAAGTTTGATAATTTTTTTCATGACTATTTGAATTTTTAATATAATTTATAAAATATTGTTAATCAATTACTTAATGAAAAATGACTTACGGTTTAATTCACATTCTTAATTCGATAAAACCATTTAGAATATGCTTTAAATCTTGATATTTTTCAAAACTTTCTTCATAAAACTGACGCTTGTTTTTATCAAAAATAATCGTTGCAGGAATTGAACCTGACCATTCTTGATTAACTTTTGGTATCCAGTTATTCGGATTATTTTCTATTAAAACGACGACTTCCGATTGTAATTTTTTCTTTTTTAAGAAAGGCAGAAGTTTGGTTTGAATCTGAGATTTAAAATCTAAACTAACTAATATGACTTTTGCTTTTTTACCCTTTAAATCGGCTGTTAGTTTTTCGAAATAAGGTAATTCGGTAACGCAAGGAGCGCACCAAGTTGCCCAAAAATTAATAATGAAAACGGAATCACTTTGGGTCGTTAAATAAGGTTTTAGTTGTTCAAACGTCAATAGGGTTGGCGTTGTATCTTTTTTAACTGGTTGATTATCAATACTTTTTGCAAAAAGATTGATACTTATACATATAATAAAGATAGCACTGATTATTCCTTTCATGTTTTTTTGATACGATATTTTTTATAATTTGAGTAATTGAATGAACATTCACATAAATTTTGAAGTTCAGTTATTAATTTAACGAATAAAGAGTGTTTAACTTGTAGAAAGTTGCAACCTCCCTATACTTTCACAGACATTTTGTCGAAAAAAGTCCTTTTTTGTTACCCCCGCGTCATTTGGTACGTTCAGTCAATAGGGCTTAACAGCAATTTCAGCGCGGAAACACCGCCCGTCAGTTCAAGGAGGGTAATTGTTGGTTTCATATTAAGAAAATGTTGTTTAAGAAAACCACTGGATTCTTCGTCAACATTATTAATTATGATGACAATATGCGGGTCATGTTCGTCAAAAAAGCGCAAGGCTTCATCGTTTTGAAGGACACCAATGGAATCGAAACCCAATTCATACAGGGCATTTAAAATGCTGGTTAACTGAAGTTCTTGTCGCCCAATAACTAAAACTCTTTTCGCAAATAGTTGATTTTCAGAAAGTTGCATTTTTTTAAGTAAATTGAATCGTTAAAAAAAATGAATGCGGCTTATATAAATGGAAATGCTAAAACGGGAATTTTGTTTTAAAGAAATGTTAACCTTAGTCGATACAGGGGTAAAAAATGTAACTTTACGCTTTAATAAAATAAAATTTTGTTTTTTAAATTTTATTAGGATTAGAAATTGTGTAACTTATTTACAGTCAAAGATTTACAAACACTTGAGTCAATAAAAAATTGAGGTTACGCACCCCTCAGTATCGCCACTCAAAAAATGTCAGAAACACAAGAAAATACGCCAACACCTTCGGAACACAAACCAGATTTTCATGAAAAACGGAAATGGGTCTTTGTAAGACGTATCTCTCGTTTTGTCGGGCGCACATTGGGTATTTCTGTTCTTTTATTTTTATTCGCAGCCATATTGATACAAGTCCCCGTCGTTCAAGATTGGACAATTGCACGAACCACTTCTTATCTTTCAAAAGAATTAAAAACAAATGTAAGGATTGGTGATTTTCGTCTCGACTTTTTTGATGAAATCAGCATAGGTCATGTGTATATCGGTAATCAAAATGCCCCAAATGATACCCTTTTGAGCATTGAACGCCTACGAATTAATGTTAATTATTTCAATTTAGCTTGGCAGATTGTTCAATTAGATGCCGTGAGATTGGAAAATATAAAAATGCGCCTACATCGGAATGTTGGCGAATATGATGATAATTTTCAGTTCATTTTTGACTTTTTTGACCCACCCAACAAAGAGAAAAGCAAACTTGCCAAACAGATTTTAGATATCCGATTCGGTCAAATCCACCTACGAGATATTGATATTGTCAAAGACGACAAGGTAAAAGGTCAAATGCTGGATATAAAATTAAAAGCGGCAGATATTCATACCAACATCATCAATTTACCCAATAAAATTATGGATTTGACTCGGGTAAATATCTATCAACCATATGTTCATATTACGGAAACAATGGGTAATCCGTTACCTATCAGAGCGTCAGACACGATAAAAAAAGTGGTATTGGATTCAATTCCCACACCTAATCCTTTAGACAGTAAACATACAATTGAAGAAAAAGCCTTTCAATTCCTTGTAGGGGCGATTTCTACTGAGGGGGGTGTTCTCAAACTGGATAATTGGGAAAAGGCAAAAGAACTCAAACGTGACTCGACTATTGATTTCAATCATTTGATTGTGAGCGATATAAATATTGCGATTCACAATTTTATGTTTACCAGAGACGAATGGAGTGGGGTTGTAGATGGTATTAGTTTCAAAGAGAAAAGTGGTTTTATACTCAATAAATTGACCGTTGGCGATGCGAAAGTGACACCGACGGAAACAGCCCTTTATGGCTTGCAGATTGAAACACCTAACACTGTTGTAGGCGACACATTGCGCATGATTTACCCAACGGGGTACACGGCATTTGAGCATTTTAACAGTGAGGTGACGATGGATGCGCGTATCCACACATCAAAAGTTTTAATCAATGATGTGATGTATTTTACACCAGATTTGAAAGAAAATCCTTTTTTCAAAAAAAATAGATATGCCAATTCCTCTATTGAAGCCAATGTGTTTGGCAAAGTTAACTCCTTGAAAGTCAGACCTTTCAGTATCAGTTTGGGTACAGGATTCGTTGCCGAGGGTACTTTTGATAGCCGTGATTTGACGAATAAAAATGAGACTTTCATCAATCTGGATCTCAAAGATTTGCGTACGAATATGTCAACGCTCAAACAATTGGTACCCGATTTCAAAATGGGTGCTAATTTTGATAAATTGGGCAATTTAAGATTCAAGGGTGATTTTGTAGGCTTTTTTAATGATTTTACGGCAAATGGTCGCCTCGAATCAGTATTAGGTGCTGCAGTTGTGGATATGAAATTGAAACCTGCGACAGATACGGCAAGTGCTTTTTATAGTGGTACGATGGCACTTGATAACTTCAATTTAGGGGTATTTACAGGTGTTTCAGATTTAGGAAAAATCAGCGTCAAAGCCGGAATACTGAGGGGTAGCGGTTTGACAAAAGATGAATTGGCACTTGACCTTGTGGCAATTGTGGATAATTTTCAATATAAAAACTATGATTATCGCAACTTCAATTTGGTTGGTAATTTAAAACACAAACAGTTTAATGGTAAGCTGGAAAGTAAAGACCCCAATATTGATTTTATTTTTGATGGTGCAGTTGATTTTTCAGGCGACTTACCCCTTTATCAATTCAAATCAAATATTCACAGATTGGATTTAAAGAAACTGAATTTGTTGAAAGAAGATTTTGTATTGAGTGGTAATGTCAATTTGGATTTGTCGGGTGATAAATTGACCAATATTGCAGGTAATATTGATGCGCATAATCTATTGATAATCAAGGACAATACTGAAAATTATAGGATTGATACACTTGTTGTAAAATCGGTTCCCAACATTGTGAATGGTCTAAACATCGGTACAAAAAAATTCAGTATTAATTCTGAATTATTGACGGTTAATATGGATGGTGTTTTTTCATTGGAACAAATACCCGATGCTTTTAAATATGAATTTGCCAAATTTCACCCTCGTTTAGCAGAGGATTTGGGTTTAAAACCTAAAAATGCGCTGTTTATCCAAAATGGACAAATTGTTGATCGCCCACCACAAAATTTTGACTTCAATATTTTTATCAATAATACAAAGAATCTGACCAAACTGTTTGACAAAAAATTAGATACACTGCGCAATATTAAAATTGAAGGGTCTTTTGATGATACTCAAGATGAATATTATTGGAGCATTGTTACGCCAGAAACACATCGTTATGATGATATTAAAATCGTCGAATTTGGTTCTGTTGGACAAGCAAAAGGTGAAGATATTCGATGGGATTTGAATACAACAGCCGTAAAATTAGCGGGTGGTCAGGATTTTCGACAAGTGACTTTCCAAAACATGGTCACTTCTGATACCGTTCAGTTAGGATTGACTTCTTACAACTTTTCCACCGCTTTGGGTTTAGATACGGTTGAACTCAATGCCATTTTGATGCCTCAAGACTCATCGTATAAACTGTCGTTTATGTCAACAGCTCTTTCACGTCTGAAAATTTTTGGCGATTTTTGGGAGATAGATAAAGACAATTTTATTTTGATTGGTAAAGATAGGCTTGAAGTCGGCAGTTTTGACATGCGAAATGACGACCGAACGGTCACAATCAGATCGGCGGGGAACAGAGGATTGAGCGCGTTTCTTAATAATTTTGATATTAGTTTTTTGAATAAACAGGTGAACGATAATCGTTTTGTTTTTGGCGGCAAATACAAGATTTATGCGGCTGTTGAAGACATTTTCAAATTAGAAAATTTTGGCGCAACTGTCATGCTAGATTCCTTTATCGTGTCAGGTGAAAATAGGGGAATTTTGCGAATTGAAGCTTTAGGAAAGTCTATGAAAGAACCGATTCATGCCAATATTTCATTGATAAACGATACGTCAAAACTCTTAATTGATGGCAATTACTACCCCTCAGTATTTGAGAAACATTTGGCTAATTCTATTGATGTAACTGTCGGTTTGACGAGTTATCCTTTCAAAACTTTAAAATTATTGATAGAAGAAGGGGCATCTGATTTTAAAGGACGCGTAGATGGTTCTGTACATATTGAAGGACCGCTGAAAGCCATCAATACTGAGGGGTCTCTTAGATTGCGTGATGCTGGAGTGACGGTTGATTATCTTAAAATCCCCATCATTGTCAAGGACGAAACGGTGAAGATTACGAATACAATGTTTGACGCATCGGGTGGAAAAATTTATGACAAATATGGTAATGTGGCAACGATTCAAGGAGGTTTGACGCACAACCGCTTTGAAGATTTTGGCTTAAACCTCCGAGCCATTAGCAGAAATTTTTTATTTCTAAATACAACTGCCGTTGACAATCCACTGTATTATGGCGTTGGTATTGGCGAAGGGGATATTACTTTTTCTGGAAATTTTAAACAAACGGATATTCGTATAAAGGCTAAAGCAGGTAAAGGACGGGATGAAAGAGGCAGAGAAATTAATACAAACATTACATTCCCGTTTAAAAATTCGCAATCTGCTTCTGTTACACGTTTTGTTGTTTTTACAAGTAAAAATAACAATAATGATGGGAAAGACAGCACGGATTCAAAACCAAAAGTAAGAGATTTGCGGGGTGTCAACCTCGATATGGAACTTGAATTGACACCCGACGCAGAAGCGACATTGGTTTTTGATGAAATCGCAGGCGACAATATCAAAGCACGTGGCACAGGGAATTTTAGGATAACAATTGATCGCTCTGGACAGTTGGGCATGAACGGTCAATATCAAATCGAACGGGGGGATTATCTATTTACATTGCTTCGTTTGGTTAATAAAAACTTTACCATCAAACGTGGTGGAACGATTCGTTGGGATGGTACACCTTTCGATGCAACGCTGGATATTGATGCAGAATATAAAGATTTGACGACATCACCTTATAATTTTATTTCGGAATATGTCAATTCACGAGATGGTACAGAAGCTGCAAGCCGCAAGCCGACAAAAGTAGGTCTGTCGTTGAAACTAACAGGTGATTTACAAAAACCTGATATTAATTTCAATCTCAACTTCCCGCAACTACAAGGACAGCTAAAATCGTATGCTGAAACCAAATTGCGGCTGTTGCAACAAGACCCGAACGAACTCAATAAACAGGTGTTTGGTCTCATCGTTGTCGGTTCATTTATACCTATCGAGTTTGGTGTTTCACAAATTCGTTCTGGTGGTATCAATACATTGACTGAAACGGCATCAAATGTATTGTCCAATATGCTTAATAAATTGGTGAAAGAATATATTACGGGTTTGGATATACAAGTGGGCTATAACTACTATCAATACGACCTCGTTGATGCCGCTAACCCTTTAGCCATCGGAACGGGACAACAGTTCCGCTTACGTGGCAGCTATATTATCAATAATCGCGTTACGATTAGTGGCGGTGTAGGTGTAGACCAAGGTGAATACGTTCAATCCATTTCTGCTAACAACAGCAATGTCTTTATTGGCAGTGATTTTTATTTGGATTATGACATCAGCAAAGACAGACGCTTGAAATTGCGGGTATCTTATGTGCGTGATCAAGATATTCAAGGGCGGCGGGACAAACCAGCGGTGGGTCTTCGTTTCCAACAAGAATTCAATTCTTTTGAGGAGTTGTGGAAAAATTTGAATATCAAAAAAAGCGGAGAAGCGACAAAGACAGAAGGAGACGAATGATTATGACATTTGAATGATAAAAAAAAAGCTACCCCTCAGTATAGAAAAATAGCTTTTTTTCAGCATTTATATAGCTTTTTTTATGAAAAGATTTCAGTGCCTGCAAAGTGGAAAGCACCTTCAATAGCAGCATTTTCATCGGAATCTGAACCATGAACAGCGTTTTCGCCGATACTTGTTGCATATTTTTTGCGAATAGTGCCTTCTGCTGCGTTTGCAGGGTTCGTTGCACCAATCAGTGTACGGAAATCTTCAACCGCATTGTCTTTTTCAAGAATCGCTGCAACGATAGGACCGCTTGACATAAACTCAACCAATTCGCCATAAAAAGGACGTGCGGCGTGGACAGCATAAAATTCACCTGCTTTTTCAGCAGAAAGTTTTGTGTATTTGAGTGCGACGATTTTAAAACCTGCTGCATTGATGTCGTTTAAAATTGCGCCAATATGACCGTTTTTAACCGCATCGGGTTTAATCATCGTGAAAGTTCTATTAGTTGCCATAACAAATCGAGATTAGAAAAATTTAAATTAATTAATTGACTGTGAATGATTTATGTGAATGGAAATCTAAAATATATCTAAAAATTTTAGTTCAAGCCGCAAAGGTATATTTTCCCATTGCAGAATTTATAGAATTGATAAAAAAATAGATTTAAGAACTCAAAATAAGTTGGAAAGGCAATAACAAAATATCATTTTGCGAATTCCTGTTTTTTTGTGACATTTGCACCTTCAAAAAGCAAGTTATGACTATAGTTGACGTAAAAGACCTTTTAGCAACACCCAAAAGTATCTGTATCACCTCGCATCGTAATCCTGACGGCGATGCCATTGGCTCATCGTTGGGTTTGTATCATTATTTAATTCAATTAGGACATACAGTAACAATAATTTTTCCTTCCGACTTTCCTGTATTTTTTAGTTGGTTGCCTCATTCTGAAAAAATTGTTATTTCTGATGCAGACATATTTCAAGCCAGAACTGCCTTAAAAGCAGCTGAGGTCATTTTCGCACTCGACTATAATGCACTCGATCGCGTGGATAAAATTGGTGATATTATTAGACCCCTCAGTAAAACGCCCAAAATTTTGATTGACCATCATCGTGAACCTGAATTGTTTGCGGATTATATGCTTTCAGACATTACAGCCTCATCAACCTGTGAATTGGTTTATGATTTTATTTATTTACTCGATGATGCGGATAAAATAACCACAACAGTGGGCGAATGCCTTTATACGGGCATGGTTACAGACACGGGCTCATTTAAATTTGCAACATCGCCCAAATTATTTCGAATAGTTGCCAATCTTTTAGAACGTGGTGTCGAGGATTATCGTTTGCAAGACTTAATTAACAACTGTTTGCCCGAAAGAAATTTGCGGTTGCTCGGTCATTGTTTGGCAAATAGGATGGAAATCTTACCAGAATATAAAACTGGCATTATTGCTTTGACAAAGAAAGATTATGAAACTTTCGATATTCAACGCGGAGATACTGAGGGGGTCGTTAATTATTTGTTGTCTATGCGCGATGTTAAATTGGGGTGTTTTATTATGGAACAACCGACTATTGTAAAGATTTCGATGCGTTCAAAAGCGGATTTTAATGTTCAAGAAATATGTCGTGACCATTTCAGTGGGGGCGGTCATAAAAATGCTTCGGGCGGTTATTCTCATCAAAGTTTAAAATTTACAATAGAAAAATTTAAAAACCTTTTGCCCATATATAAGAATAAATTGAACGCTTGATTTTAATGGATAATGGATAGTCAATCATGTATAGTTTTATGCATTTCTCATTATTCACTATCCATTATCCATTATTCACTATCCATTAAATATAACAATTATTAATTAAAAATTCTTTGATGAAAAATCTTAAAAATTTCTTTTTACTCCTCATTATCGTTGCATCAGTTGCAGCGTGTAAGAAAAAAACACCCAGCGGTTTTGCTTATACGATACATAAAGCGGGGACAGGGGCAACTGCCAAAATTGGTGATGCCGCTTTTTATGATGTGCTTTTGCAAAAAGACGACTCTTTGATGTTCTCGACAATTACGGAAGGACAACAAGCCCGTTCAATGGTTGAAGACCCTAAAACGGCGAAAGACCCTTTTTTCAAATTGACGCAAGAAGCCTTGTTGACTTTGAAAGTAGGTGATTCAGCGACTTTTCTCATGCCGTTGGATACTTTCAAAATCAAACCTCAAGGTTTAGAAAACGCAAAAGTGGCTAAATTGACCATCATTTTGCGTAAAGTGAAATCAAAAGATGATGTTGAAAAACGCCAAGGCGAATTGAAAGCTTTATCTGAAGCCATCCAGGCAGCAAAACCTACCTTCATGGCACGTGCAAAAGCTGTAGCAGATTCAACAACAACTATTGCTAAAGCGTATGGCGCGGGCAAATTGCCCGCAGGTGTTAAGGAATTGCCTTCTGGTTTGAAAATTGCAGTTTTGCGTGAAGGAACGGGTGCATTACCTAAAAAAGGTGAAGTTGTTTTGGTTAACTATTACGGTGCGTTGAAAGACGGTAAGAAATTTGACGAATCTTATACACGTGGTGAACCTATAAACTTCCCTGTTGGTGCAGGTCAAGTGATTCCAGGTTGGGACGAAGGTTTGATGAACATGAAAGAAGGCACTACTGCTATCTTGTTTGTTCCTTCTAAATTAGGTTATGGCGACCGTCCATCTGGTCCAAAAGGAGAAATTCCAGCTAATAGCGATTTGATTTTTTATGTTGAGTTGCTTAAAGCGGTTGATGTTCAGTAATAATTCTAGAGTACAATGAATAAAAAAAGGTGTATCGTGATGCGTATTACGATACACCTTTCTATTTTAGCCGAAATTTTTTTTAAACCATGCTTTTTAATCATTTAGTTAAATAAAATCAAAATGACTCATTCAAAATCATCTCATTTTGCACCTCCTTTAGTTTCGTTCATCCTGTTGACAATCGTCGTTCTTTTCGCCGCTTGTCAAGGTTCTCCTAAGTTCCCAAATTGTACGGATACAACCACTTGTTTGCCAGCCGTCGAAAACAATGCACCCGAAGCCGTAAAAAAAATGCACGAAACACTCTCTGGAAAATGGAAATTCATAAGTGTGACTACTGAGGATACTTTTCATAAAACAGGCGCTAAATTTATCAACAAACGCGCCAGTGCTTGTATTGGTTACAACGGCGGCGTGCAGTATTTTATCGACAATCAACAACTTGTGTGTCAAATGTGCTATGAATTGAAGCAAGCTACTGAGGGGGTCAATATTGTTGTTGAAAGAGCCAATCAAAGTGCTTTTTGTCTTGAATCTTTCCAAAGCGGTAAACTTCTTTGTGCAGGTGATTCACTTGTTGTCACAAGTCAAGATTCCTTTGTCATCAAAAAAACGTTGTATCGCCGTATGAATGACGATGGTACTTTGAAAGTAAATTAAATATTTATGTTTAGGCAACTTTTTTAAGTTGCCTAAACATAAAAAGTGAATTCAATTCAAAAGGATGATAATTGATATAGATTTATTAAGCTATAAAAACACGCTCTCTACCCGTAAAAATAGGGCGGGAAAAATAGAAGTGTACGACATTGTTAGAAAAAAATATGTCATCTTGCAGCCCGAAGAATGGGTACGGCAATTGGTCATTCATTACTTAATTTCTGAAAAAAATGCCCCCCTCAGTAAAATGCGTGTCGAATTGGGCTTGACAGTCAATGAATTAATGAAACGGTGTGATATTTTGATTTATGATAAAAATATACAACCGTTTTTTCTCGTAGAATGTAAAGCGGCAAATGTACGTATTGACCAAACGACTTTTAATCAAATCGCTCGTTATAATCTACCGCTTCAAGTGCCTTTTTTATTGGTTACAAACGGCTTATCCACTTATTGTTGTCAAATAAATGAAGACAAAACAGGGTGGCTGTTTCTAAATGACATTCCAAACTTTTGATGAATGATGAAGTTGGCATGATGACATATACGTCATTTTACTGAGGGGGGCATCATTCATCATTTATCATTCAACATTCATAATTCTTTACTCATCATTTATGCAAAAAAATAAAGTCCTAATCATTGGCTCAAACGGTCAAATCGGTTCAGTATTAACACCCACATTGCGTCAAAAATATGGTCATGACAATGTAATCGCCTCTGACATTCACATGCCAACAGATGGAAACAACTTTTTGCCATTTGAAATCCTCGACGCAACAGATGGAGCTAAAATTTCTTACATCGTCGAGCGTTATCGAATTACTCAAATTTATCATTTGGCAGCTATGATGTCTGGAAAAAGTGAATTAAACCCCTTAGAAACATGGAATGTAAACATGAATGGACTCTTTAACGTCCTTGAAGCGGCGCAGCATTATAAAGTCAAAAAGGTTTTTTTCCCTTCGACGACAGCCGTTTTTGGTTCTAATACGCCCCGTATCAATACACCCCAAGATACCATTCGGACGCCTGAAACAGCCTATGGCATGGCGAAAGTAGCAGGTGAAAACTGGTGCAGTTATTACAATAAAAGATACGGCGTTGATGTGCGGGGCATTCGCTTCTCGGGCATCATTGGTCATCAAACCAAAACAAACGACAATACGGCAGATTATGCCTTTGATATTTTTCAAAAAGCGGTAGAAAAAGACACCTTCCATTGTTATCTCAAAGCAAATACATGCTTGCCATTGATTTATATAGACGATGCCATTAGAGCTATCATTGAACTTATGAATGCACCCTCTTCTAAAATAAGTATTCGCAGTAGTTACAATGTCTCGGGCATAAGTTGTTCTCCAGCAATGATATATGAAGCCATAAAAAAACATATACCCGATTTTAAAATTAATTATAAACCCGATTTTAGACAAAAAATCACAGACTCTTTTCCCGAAAGCGTAGACGATTCAACCGCTCGAAATGATTGGGGTTGGACCCCTCAGTATGATTTATCAAAAATTGTGGAAGAGATGCTCGGGTATATGAAAAAAGCCAATAGACGTATAGATGAAGAATAATTCTTATTAAATGCATAACTTGACTTTGTTAAATTAGGAATAAAACTACTATGGTTTAAAAATTGTTGAATAAAGAATGAGACAGAAAAAAACTATTGGGGTCTAAGTTTA